>JAQUQN010000174.1 GCA_028716065.1 Candidatus Omnitrophota bacterium | reverse complement strand
CGCCCACCAGCCAAAAGCCTTAGGCCGTGTCACCCGTAAATTCTTGCCTATGAACACAAAATATCTTACTTGGGGAACGGGGAAGTTATCCTGCTGAAGGGAAAGCTTTACTGCTTGGCCGTGTTCAAGTTATCGGATAAATAATTGCCGGTAAGGTCGTCTATCGCCTGTGTAAGTTCCTCGAGGCGCATCTCTTTGGCGTATCTCGCCTTTATATCGGCCGGAGGCGCGGCCGCCAGCTCAAACTGTATCCTCTTGCGCTCATAATAGACGCGCCTCAGGTCATCCAAGATATCATTTCTCAATTGCACCATGAGCCGCGAGCGGACATCTATGCTCGTCTGGTCTGTGCTCCATATCAGGTCCCCGAGTTCCCAGGATACCGATACGTCCCAGCCCCTGCTGGTGTCCGGCGGGCCGCTCACCACGTAATCTCTGGTGGCGCTGGTATATATCTCATACGTGTCGGAACTGTCGTTATCGATGCCAAAAGATACCTTGGGCAGCAACGCCTTCATCCTCGCCTGGGCGCGCCAGTTCTTTATCTTCTCAGGGCTCACCTCGGCGAATTTTATCGCCGCCTGCCGCAACTCACCAAACGACGGCTCGCTGTCAAAGGTCACCTTCAACGTCTTGAGGCTCTTCTCGATATCCGTAAAATCGCTCACTGCATACCTGCCGCTTTCGAGCCTGTATAGCCCCCTGTCGGTCACGGCCCAGAGGTGTTTTTCGTCATCACCGTCATACATAAGTTTTCGGGCATTGACGGTCTTGTCGAACCCCTTGTAAAGCTCGAACCACCTTGATTCCTTCTCCGAGAATTCGAAGACGCCCTTCCTCGTGGCACAATACAACCTGCCCGATCCGCCCGAAGGAAGTATATGACAGATCTCGCCATCCAGCCCCTCATGGTCAAATAAATACCAGCTCTGGGCCTTATCGTCAGAATAGAATATCTTCTTCTCATTACCCACATATACCCTCTGGCCATCGATGGCCACGCAATTTATCGATGAGTACTTCTCTTCCTCTTCTCCCTGCTCTGTTTCGTTCTCATCATCCGATGATGCTGTTTCCGGAGCGCTCTTCACGATCGCCCTTTCCCATCCATCGTTTCCTTGATCCCTGTAATAGAGTCCCGTGTCGGTGCCGGCGTAAAAATATCCTTCATTTATTGCCAGGCACCTGACCGGCACATTCTTCAAACTGCCGCTTATGTCATGCCACCTGTCGCCCGAATTTTCACTCAAATATATGCCCTTGGCCGTACCCACCATGACCAAACCGGGCCTGTGTCCCGATACCGCCAGGCACAGTATCCGGCTCCTTTCGGGTATCAGGGAGCTGAAGACCTTCTTCCAATTTGAGCCGCCGTCCTGTGACCTGAAGAGTCCGCGCCTCGTCCCGACAAAAATATTCCTGGAATTTCCATCCAGGCAACTTATCTCATCCGCTCCCGTGTTTACAAAAAACACGGACCTCCATCTATCGCCCGCCTCCCGGGTCTTATATAACGCCTCGCCAGTCGCAAGATAAAATTCTCCCCCTTCCATCAACATGCCCCTCGCGTCAACGTTCTTTATATTCCCGTCCTTGCCAACCCATATCTCCTGAGAATGTGCCCTCGACGCAATAGACGCAACGCAGAAAACAACAAATATCCATATCATCTTCCTCATATCTAGCTCCTTTTAGTGTTTATAGGGTTCATAGAGTTTATTGGGTTTATAGAGTTAATTGCTTGTGATTTAATAAATATGAAATAAAACTTGAAATAAGTCGCGCGACTTTATCGCTCTGCCGATAAATCTCATAGAATTTTTCTTTTAATAGAAATCCTTGATCAGAAGCCAAATATATATGACTCTGCAATTCAGAAACAGACCCTTTGGCTATGAATAAAAATTGAATAAATTCTTTATTGGATTTTCTGGAAAAACCTTCTGCTATGTTGGCCATTATAGAAACGCTCGAAGAGGTCAGCTGTGCCTTAAAACGATATTCTCTTCGGAGCATTCTGCTTTCTCTGATAAAATTAAAAACCATATTAGCCAGGACGCGCGCTTCTTGCCACGTCTTGATATCTTCAAATTTCTCTATTTTCATAGCTTTAAACCCTATAACCCCACAACCCTACAAACCCTATAAACTCTACAAGTTACCATCTAATTGATGTTTTGTCAACTTTTTTTGCTTATTTGTCAAATAACGGAACATAAGAAACGGGGGCCATCAAAGCCGGCCCCCGCCTCTTCCGTTATTACTTATTGACCTTCGCCGCCGCTTCCTCGATCAACGCTATGGTCGAAGTATCTTTAGGGTAAAATACCCCGCATCCATCGTCATATGGCTCGTAGTCGTCGTGAATGAGCATCCAGAAATTGGTTCCCGGCATATTAAGTTCCTCGGCCTTGTCGAGGACCAGTTTATATACCTTGTCCCGTTCCACAGTATCGCCGTTATGGCCTCTCAATTCGGCATACTCGCCGAGTATGAGGGGCTTATTCATCTT
>JAQUQN010000173.1 GCA_028716065.1 Candidatus Omnitrophota bacterium | reverse complement strand
TCGATATCGACAAGTTTCAGATTGAGCTCATTCAGTCCATTTATGAATTCGAGCGTCCTGTTCTTCTCTTCTTCAGTCCTTCTGCTTCTTTCTAGAAGGGTTTTGGCGTCGGTTTTCAGAAGATCATCTAATTTTATTCCTACCTCATCATATACTGCCCGGTGTTCTCTGATGCTATCAAAATTATAGTTTTCTGCGTCAATTAATGATTGTAAAGCCTGTTCCGTGAGTATTGAATCATATCCCTTCACTTGTTCGACCATGAACTCCAAGGGCACTTCGACATCTCTGATCTGTTGGGTCTTGTCTAGCTGTATGCTGTTCAGCTGCGAGACTATGCCCATCAGGAAGATTATTAAGAAGATTATTATGAAGAATCCTGCGAATATCATCTCGCCCACTGAATTTACTGCCGCCTCTTGGTCCTTCTTGGCCAGGATATATACCACCATCCCTATGATGACGAAAAGGAAAGCGGTGTGCAGGGCCATGGCAGAGCTTATATTCTCAAAATAGAAGTATAGATGAGGCTGATTGAAGACATAGCCCATTATGGCGCTGAACCCTATGAATCCTATCGCTTCTCCGAAGAATTTGTGGAGCCTGGGCTTATGTGAAAAGAAGGATAATATCCCGACGAGGGCTATCAATGTGAAATTGAGCATCGTGGCGGCAGATGGCAGTCCGGACTTGATGGTCATCACTGCGCCTTCGGATTCCCTGATGACGAAATTATCGAGTGGTCTGCCTGTCCCGTAAAGCGACGCTATCAAGAGATATCCCATCAAGACAAGGAGGACGATCGAGAAGAACAACGTCACCTTTTTGTTGATGCTTCCTTTGCCGAATGATTGCGAGACACCTACAAGGATCATCGCTGTGATCAGGAAAGCGATCGCCGTCGAGAACTTCATGGTCACAAAACCAGGTAGGATGCTCTTCAGCACGGCTATATCCGCCAGCCATCCTATGATCACCATCGCTGACGTGACAAAGACCACGCCTATGAGCACACTCAGGACAGGACTCTTCCGGCCCATTCTCTCTTTTTCAGGGTATTCTTTTCCCGCCTCTTTCAATCTGAATGACAGGAGATAGAATGCGATGGCGACCAGGGAATAGTCGACGAGGTAGAATATATCAGAGGTCACGCCCGCGGCTCCGTAGACTTCATTCAAAGAATAATATGTGTAAAGGACATCTCCGAAAAAAGCGAATAAAAAGCTGACGGATATCAATAATAACGGTTTTTGTACATTTTCCGTCTTCCTGAAGAAGACATAGATAGATGAAGAGAGGATGAACAGTACAGCGCTGCCGACAGGGTAAAAATAATAGATGAACATCTCATATAAAGGTACTTCCTTCCCGTATGCCATCATGATATATACTATGGATGCTGCGGCGAACAGGGCGAATATTGTCCCGAATGCCGCCAGAGATATGACCTCTTTCCGTCCGGCATCTTTCAGGCTCATTTTCGAGAAATAGACCAGAGCGATTATTGAACCCACATATCCGGCGATATAGAAATATTCAGCGATGCCGAACGCGGGATCTTTTCCCAGAAGGCTCAGCACAGACCATATTACCTCTGCTATTGACCATACCAGATAACTTGCGGCCAATAATCCGAAGACGACAAGGAGCTTATTCTTTATCTCTTTTGTCTGGCGGGACTTTATACGCACGAAAAAGATGACTCCGAACATGGCCGTGATCACGGAAAAGATGCTCACCATAAGAGCGAAATACGACGAGATGTCTTCGATCATGGTCATTTCCCGCTGAAGAAGTCAGCGACCTCCTTTTCGATATTTTTCGTCTCTTCACGCTCTTTTTTATCGCCGCTCAGCACAGACAGCGCTTCTCTCTTGAATTCATCCGCCTTCTCTTTCTGGAGTATCCCCGAAGCTATCAATGACGAGATGTACTTATCCAGAGATTCGGCAGTTATCCCTTCGCTGTTTCTCAGGTCCTCGAATTCTTTGTCCCCCAGCGGGCCGATGTATGTGTTGAATATCTTTTTGATGCGGAACTCAGATTTTTCCGAGCTGAAAAGGAGCAGCCTTATCGCTTTCGTGTCCTTGACCGGCTTCTTAGGCACTGTGAAGTAGAATATCGTCCCCTTTCCCGGCTGGGAAGTGAGCCATATCTTCCCGTTCTGGCTCTCAACTATCCCTTTTGATATCGCGAGGCCAAGTCCTGTCCCGCCGCTCTTGTGCTGGTACATGTTGTCTATCTGGTAAAAAGGCTCGAACAGCCGTTTCTGGTCTTGCTGAGACATCCCTACGCCGTTGTCTTTGACAGAGAAGAGTATCATCTCGTCGCGCGGTTTCACCAAGATATCTACGCGGCCTTTTGGCGGAGTGAACTTGATCGCGTTGGTGAGGAGGTTCCTCAATATCTGAGACACCCTGTCAGGATCGACTTCCATGACTGGAAGCTTCTCTATCTTCGCCTCGATCTTGATATTCTTCTCAGGCATGAAGCCTTTCATCTCCTCTACGACTGAAAG
>JAQUQN010000172.1 GCA_028716065.1 Candidatus Omnitrophota bacterium | reverse complement strand
AGCCGCTTCATTATATCAGCCGAGAGGTCCATTTCATCTTTTCCATAAAGAAGCATCCTTGAGTTAAGGATGACATCATACCCCTGCTCTTTGGAATAATCGGTAACGACCTTCTCTATGTCTTTCAATATGCCGCCGACGGTATCATTGCGCTGTTTTATCAGTTCCTCTCTGGCCTTAAGATCAAATGCCTGAAGCGCCTTTACCTTATCGTCTATGACGACCTGTTTTTCGGCTTTTGCCTTATCGCTCAATAATGCCTGCTCATCCTTAAGCTTTCTTACCTCATCTATCAGCTTTTTCCTTTCGGCCTCTTTGGCCTTACCCTTTTCCTCAAGCACCTTATCGGCCTCTTTCGTCTTGGAATATTCGTCAAAGACCTTTGCCAGGTCTATATAACCTACCTTTAATTCCTTGGCGAAGAGATACTGCGGAACCAGAATCCCTACCGCAAAAATAACCGCTACCGCTAACGCTACTTTCTTCATGCCGCTTTCCTCCTCTTGTTTTTAACCCTAGAACCCTCGGGACATGCTGAAATAAAACTGCCCCTCTCTCTTGTCATCATAATTACTGCTTAAAGGATAACCGTAATCCAGCTTGACAGGCCCTATCGGGGTCTTTATCCTTAAGCCCACGCCGGCCCCTGACTTCAGGCCTCCGTTCATGTAATCACCGTGCCGCCGCCAGGTATTTCCGACATCATAAAATACCGAACCTTTAAGTATCTTCTCGTATATGGGAAACGTGACTTCGGCGTTTCCAACCAGCATGGCTTCTCCGCCTATCGGATCGTCTGAACCCGGGTCTCTCGGGGAGACCTTACGCTCGCCATAACCTCTGATCGTCTCCGCGCCTCCTGTGAAGAACCTCCCGTATATAGGCACCTCGTCCGAATTGCCGTAGGGCGCGGCGATGCCGGTCCTCGCCTTCAGCTCAAGAACCAATTTCTCAAAAAACAAATGGTAATAGGCCACTCCGCCCGTCGCTTTGATGTAATTCTTATCGCCGCCGATTATCCCTCCGGCATCCTCAAAGTTTCCTGTCACCAGCCATCCTCTCGTGGGGGTGTAGATATTGTCCCGCGTATCATAAACCGCCCCCCACAATAGAGACGATATCCAGTTTCTTCCGGTCTCATTCTTCAGATCTTGCGAGGCGTTGTCGGCGACATCGGATATTTTTACCTCTTCCAGCCTGTATGTCATGTCTCCCCTTATCTCATCCGTGAAGTCTTTCCCAAGCCTCAAGTCGCCGCCGGTCCTTATTTCTTCATAACCGTAACCCACGTTCGTCTTCCTGCTGTGGGAAGTGCGGTAGATATCAAAACCGAACGAAAAAGGAAAACCGAGTACCCAGGGATCGGTCCAGCTAACCACATAATTCTGCCTTATCATACCGATCTCGGCCTTTATCGTCAGGTCCTGCCCCGCGCCCATGAATGTGGGAAAATTCATTATGTCGAAATTTCTCTGGGAGACTTCGACAAAACCTACCAGCATGTCCACGGTGCTGTATCCGCCGCCGAATGAGAACTCGCCTGTTTTCGACTCTTTGACGTCAACTATAAGGTCTTCTATGTTCTCCTCTTTCGTGGGCTGGGTATCAAAATAGAGATCCTCGAAGAAACCCAGGTTATAAAGCCTCTCCTTGGATTTTCGCATCTTATCTCCATCATACCTCTCTCCGGGGTATATTCGAAGTTCCCGCCTTATCACGATGTCCTTCGTCTTGATATTGCCTTTTATATCAATCTTGCCGACATATGTGATCTCCTTAGGCTCGACTTCATATGTAAGATCTATATTGCCGGTTTGCGGGTTCAGGTTTCTGGCGACATTGACCTCGGCTTTCATATATCCGCGGGTAGTGTAGTACTGCCTCACATTGAAAACATCTTCTCTTAGAGCGCGCGTGCTGAAGGCCTTGCCCGAAACCATTTTAAGCTGATTTCTTATCTCTTTCTCGGGATAGAGAAGGCGGCCCTTGAAAGATATGTCCCCGGCCAGGTACTTCTTACCCTCCTGAATATCTATCGTTATATACATGAGCTTTCCGTCCCCGGAGTAGTCTATTTTAGGGACGGGCTGCGCGTCGAGGTACCCCTCATCGCCATAAAGGGCCTTTATCCTCTCGAGGTCCTCTTTGAAGGTATCGTCCTGGAACGCCCCCGCGTTGAAAAGCCACGCCGGCTTCGTGCCCAGGACCTTGACTAACCTGCCAGTTTTTATGTTTTTATTGCCTGTTATGGTTATCTTAACCACCTTCACCCTTATCTTCTCGTCTACGGTCACGGTCACGACGGCCCTGTTGGTGGCCTTATCAACATTCACGCCGTAAATCACCTCGACCATCTGATAACCCTTCTTCTCATATTGCGTCCTTATCTCCACCATATCCTGGGTCAAGGCGCTATGGTTCAATATATCGTTCTCTTTCACTTTCATCGCAGATTTCAGTTTATTTGCGGCGAATATCGTGTTGCCTTTAAATAGTATCTTATCGATTATCGGCTTTTCTTCGACGATTATCTCAA
>JAQUQN010000171.1 GCA_028716065.1 Candidatus Omnitrophota bacterium | reverse complement strand
TTCCGATCTCATATCTGGGCTGATCGGCGCTAAAGTAGTCGGTGAAGGTCTTATAACTAAGGTCAGGGTTGGTCTGTTTTATGAGATAGCCGTACTCGCTTGGTAGGCCTATATTATGTATGGGTTCATCCGAATACTCAAATATGGTGCCAGCGGGTATATCGTCCGAAGGATCCAGAGGCGTGCCATTATCGTCATCTACCAATAGGGTCTTGGTATGCATCCTGCCTGAAGGTATGTAGTAGATATAGCTGGCTGTGTTATCGATCTTGGATACCAGATGACCCGATGCGTCATATTCGTAGGTTACCTGTAATACGCCGGAGGAGTCATATTCTCGGACATATCTGGGCTGATCGGCGCTAAAGTAGTCGGTGAAGGTCTTATAACTAAGGTCAGGGTTGGTCTGTTTTATGAGATAGCCGTACTCGTTGGGTTGTCCAATATTATGTATAGGTTCATCGGAATACTCGAATATGGTGCCTGCGGGATCAATACCTACCTGCACGAGCAAGGTTTTGGTGTACATCCTGTGACTTGGTAGGTAATATGTGTAGGTGGCAGTATTATCGGTCTGGCTCACGAGATTGCCGTCCGCGTCATATTCGTAGGTAACGAGCAATGTGCCGGCGGCATCGTATTCCCTTACGTACTTCGCCTGTCCAGTCGGAAAATAATCGGTAAACGTCTTATAAGTATTATCATCTCTTGTAAGTAGCACCAATCTTCCCAGATTGTCATACTCATAATATACTTCCTTGCCTGTAGGGGTAGGATCATAATCGGCGATCTGCTGGTAGTGCATCACACCTGAGTAGTTTTCCCAATACTCTATGGTCTTCTGCCAGGTCCAGTCTGCACTGAAGAAGGCATCCTGCTTCTTATTGCTGTTGGGCCAGTATTCGGTAAGGACGAAATCGCCCGTATCTAAGGTCTTTTTTATCAGTCTGCCTAGCGTATCATACTCATACGTAGCTACTAATGTATTCGTAGAACGCACATACTCTTCTTTGATCTGCACTACATTTTCATTGGGCGAGGGGTGGTAACTATAAGTATAATATCTGTCGATCACTACATGGTCGTCCCTGATGAGCCGGGCCGTATCGTCATATAAATATTCATCGGTCAAAGCCCCTGTCAAATCATAAAGAGAGTGTCTCGTCATCACCTCTGAAACGTTATAGACGAATTCTTCCTTCAGTGTAACGCCGTCGTCCTGGTAGAGGGTCTTTTCGCGCATCGTCCAACCATTGGTCGTGGTATCGAGGTTCTGCATCTGGTTGTGGTGGTCATATATATAGCGAAATCTTCGCTGACCTGCAATTACGGCGCTTCTTATGGGGCTATCCGGAATGGGGTTGTATATCCCGATATAATCACAGATGGTAACCTGGTCCAAATCCCAATCATACGTGCTGTAAGTTCCGGTCGAGGCGGTATATAAAAGCGACGTCCTGCCGTAGTATTCTCCGGGAAACGGCGCTTCATTTAGATACTCATAGATGTCGCCATTATCTTTATATACGCGTTTTAGGAGATAATCGGTGGGTGAGTTCCAATAATAATACTCATAGGTTTCCGCCAACGCTGTACCTGCCAGCATCAATAGTAATGCAACCGTCATCAATACCTTAATCGTCTTCATGGCTATCACCTTTTTGGTTAAATAAAAAACCTGGTCACCGTTCGAAAATTCGGCAACCAGGCTGTCTATCTTTAACTTAGACCCTTGGTTTTGCGCCTCCGCCTCGCGGCGGGTTTGCCTTTTCGTTTTCTTATATATTCTTCTATCTATAATATACCATACTAAACAACGAACGGCAAGGCGCAACAACTAACTTTTTTATAGCTTAACTTATCGCTTTTTTAACGCTCTCGTAAGGCCTTCTCTTGCTATTTCAAGTTCCTTTTTTGGATCCGCGTTCTGTAATATGACTTTCTGTATCGCTTCGTCCACAAATTTTGTATTTGCGTCCCAGTTAGCTACGGACGGAGGGCCTTTGGAATCTTTCGCCTGGGCAACGAGCACTTTTTTAAACTGCGGATCCATCTTGAGTATATCCCATGTCTTTAAACTCGGCGGCAGATATGTATCCTGTTTTGTCAGGGCGGCCTCATAGAGCTTCTCCTGTGTCTCTGGCTTGAAGAGAAATTTGATGAATTCCCAGGCGGCCTGTTTATTCTTCGATTGCGAGAATATCCCCATCATCCTTCCGCCTATGAAAGCGGTCATCTTACCCGACGGCCCCTTCGGCATCGTGGATATGGCCCACTTGCCCGCTATTTCCGGAGCGGATAACCTGAGGCCGTCGATCTTCCAGTTGCCTGAAATGGCTATTGGAAAATCTCCGGTCCTCATCCCCTGTTCAAGCGGTATCTTCGTCTTGGGCACATCATATTTGGTGTACAGCTCCGTGAAGAATCTGAGCCCCATTATTGCGGCTTCGGAATCGACGGTGACCTTTGTGTAGTCCTCATTGTAATAATCTCCTCCCGCCTGCCACAGGAACGGCGAATACCCTATCCAGCTCATGGAACCCCAATCGAATATCATCCCTTTACT
>JAQUQN010000170.1 GCA_028716065.1 Candidatus Omnitrophota bacterium | reverse complement strand
AAAAGGCGCTAAGGTAATAGTTTCCCAGAGGAACTTCAGATCCGGTCCAGGCGTCAGAAAGATATTTGCCGATACGGAAAAAGAACTTCCCAGGATAGCGGCCAATTTTTATAAAAATCCAGCCAGTCGCTTAAAGATGATAGGAGTTACCGGCACGAACGGTAAGACCACAATAACATATCTTATGGAAAGCATATTGAAAAGGGCGCATTTTTCCGCCGGCGTCATAGGTACTATCACTCACAGGTTCGGAAGCAATCTTATCAAGGCCGGCAATACGACACCCGGGCCTTTTGAACTGCATTCGATATTGTCACGGATGCTGAAAGAGGGGATAAATCATGTCGTGATGGAAGTTTCGAGCCACTCTCTTGATCAGGGCCGGGTGGACCACGTATCGTTTGACGCGGCCGTCTTTACGAACATAAGCCAGGAACATCTGGATTATCATAAAACGATAGAAAAATATTTCGACGTCAAGGCGAAGATTTTCGATAAATTGAAACCGGGCGGCGTCGCCGTGCTGAATGCCGATGACAAAAGAGTGATATCGCTTAAAAGGCGTTTAAATAGAAAGACGATAACTTACGGGATCAGCGAAAAGGCCGATGTGAGAGCAAGGAATATAGAACTTACGCTTACGGGCTCAAAATTCACCGCGCTTACCCCCACGGGGTCGATAGAAGTAAAATCATCGTTGATAGGCAGGCATAATGTCTCTAATATATTGGCGGCTATCGCCTTATCCATAGCCGAAGGCATAAGCCCGGACATCCTGGCTAAAGGCATAGCGTCGCTTGGCTCTGTTCCCGGAAGGCTGGAGTTTGTAGAGTCCAGGATCGGTTTCAAGGTATTCGTCGATTTTGCGCATACTTCAGACGCCCTCTATAATATCTTGAGCCTTTTGAGAGAAGTCGCTGATGAGAGGATAATTACGGTTTTCGGATGCGGCGGAAACAGGGACAGAAAGAAACGCCCCATCATGGGCAAGGTGGCGTGTAAGTTTTCCGACAAGGTCATAATAACCTCGGATAATCCACGGTTCGAGAATCCAAAAAAGATAATCGGCGAAATTGAAAAGGGAGTAAATGGCCTATACTCTAACTACGAAATCGTCCAGGACAGGCGCAGCGCTATCAGAGCGGCTTTAAAGACAGCTTCATCGGGCGATATAGTCGTCGTCGCCGGCAAGGGTCATGAAGGTTATCAGATAATCGGGGACAGGCGTCTTCCTTTTGACGATTGTAAGGTCGTGCAGGAGTTATTGAAAAAAAGATGAAGGTAAGCGAGTTAATAAAGATAACCAAAGGCACGCTCATCGCGGGACAACTAGAGGCCAAGATAGACCTCGGGCGGGTTTCTACAGATTCGAGGTCTGTCAAAAAAGGAGATTTTTTTATAGCCCTGAAGGGCCCGAAATTCGACGGCAACGCCTTTCTGGGTGAGGTGTTCAGGAAAGGCGCCTCCGGAGCCTTGACGTCAGAAATGCCCTGGGGCCTGAGCCGCGATAAAAAGACGATCATCCGCTCCTCCGATACGACAAAGGCGTTCCAGGATATGGCGCGTTTTCACAGGCAAAGGTTCAAGATACCTGTCATATGTGTTACGGGGAGCAACGGCAAGACCACCGTAAAAGAGATGGCGTGGCGGATATTATCGTCGAGATACAGGGTCCTGAAGAATGAGGGCACGAAGAATAACCATATCGGCGTGCCGCAGACGCTTCTGAAACTTGATGATGGCCATGATATGGCTGTTCTTGAACTGGGCACTAACCATCCCGGCGAGATAGGATTATTGAGCAGTATCGCCCGACCAACCGCGGCAGTAATTACAAATATAGGGCCTTCGCATCTCGAATTTTTGCAGGACCTCGAAGGGGTATTCAACGCCAAGAAGGAGATGTTGAAACATCTGGCCAAGCGCGCACCTCTCATAATCAACGGTGACGACCCCTTTCTTTCGGAGATGAGGACTTCGAGATTCAGGATATTGAAATTCGGGTTTGGCGCATCGAACGATTACAGGACGGGAAAGGTCTCTTTAAAAAGAAAGGGCCTTGAGTTCCGGGTCAATGATAAATATGATATCAGGCTGAATGTCCTCGGCCGGCATAATGTCTTGAACGCCCTGGCGGCCATGGCCGTGGCGTCATGTTTTAAGATCGATCACAAGACAATGAAAAAATACCTCATGGTGTATAAGCCGGTTTCCATGAGGTGTGAGATAAGAGACGTGGACGGTTTATCCATAATAGACGATGCATATAATTCGAATCCGTTATCGATGGATGCCGCTCTCGAGATGTTAAAAGAGATGCCCGCCAAGTCAAGATGGATCGTGAGTGGGGATATGCTGGAACTCGGTAAAAAGGCCAGGGTTTTTCATGAAGAGCTTGGAGGCGTGATAGCAAGATCCGGCATAGAGGGATTGTTGACCTACGGGAAACTCTCCAGGCATACTTCTTCCGAGGCGAAGAGGCAGGGCATGGCCCCTAGCCGTATTTGGCACTGCTCGAGTCATGATGAGATGGCCGGGATACTGAGGCGGATAGCAATCAAGGGAGATGCCATAC
>JAQUQN010000169.1 GCA_028716065.1 Candidatus Omnitrophota bacterium | reverse complement strand
CTTTGTATTACCGGCCTTTATGCCGCCGAATGTCAACGCTGCCCTGATGGCGAAATTGAGGACATATACGATAGAGATGGTATCCCTGCCGTAAGGGACCACATATGACTCGAGTCCCATGTTAAGTCCGCCCTCTTTCAACTGGTCTATTATGCTCACGCCGTCCACGCTTGACCCGACCAGTGTAAGGATGTTTCTCTCCTGCAACTGCCGGACTATCTCGACCGCCGTCTTATTGTCGGGGGCCTTTCCTATGATAACCGCTATGCCCGATATCCTGCCGTCGACCAGCTGTATGCCGAGCCCTCTTAAGATCGTGTCCGAGAAGAATCCCGGGCAATCGGCCTGCGGTTCCTTGCCGTAGAGATATCTCAACGCGCATATTATCTCTTCCGAAAGTATCGTTGCGACACCCGCGTTAAGCGCGTCCTTTAAATAATCGTTCCATTTATCTTCAGGCGGGACTTTAGGCACGAGCGTCTTTACGGTCGTTAATACGCCTCTGACATCCTTCAGGGTCTTCACCTCCGCGCCCAAAAGGGCGTTCGCCAGAGGAAGATAAAAGGCGGTCTCCGGAAAAGCGACCTTTTCGTTCTCGCCTTTTTCCTTTATCGCCTTATTCAAAAATTCCTCAGCCTCGCCAACCACCTTTTCCGCGCCCTTCACCATCAATCCCGCAACTACTTTCGACATGTCACGCTCCCATCTTTAAGCTTTTCATAATCCCGCCGCATCCAATACGAGCGGCACCTTCTTATCCCAGCCTATCGGCATCACGTGAATGCCCTGACACAAAGGCCTCAACTCTTTTATAAGCCGCGCCGCTATCTCTATGGACTTGGCCGCCTTGTCTTTCGTCGTCTCCATTTCATTGATAAGATTATCCGGAACGAAGACACCGGATACGTTCTTATTCATGTATTTAGCCATTCCGGCCGACTTCAATAATACTATGCCGGCCAGGATCGTCGTCTTGATATGCTTGGCGCTATCGAGAAACCTCTTGAATAGTTCGACGTCGTAAACCGCCTGGGTCTGGAAAAATTTAGCTCCCGAAGCGACCTTCTTCTCCATCTTTATTATCTCCGGCTCGAGTGGATCGGCTCCCGGATTCACGACCGCTCCGGCGCAGAATTTCGGCGCGCCTTTAAGAGCGTTACCCTTCATGTCCTTGCCCTCTTCAAGGGCCCTGATGACCTCTAATAGCTGAACCGACCCCAAATCGAATACCGGCTTTGCGTCGGGATGGTCGCCGAGGCTCGGATAATCTCCCGTAAGAGCGAGTATATTCTCGACGCCCAGGACAGACGCCGACAATAGATCCGACTGTAAGGCGAGCCTGTTCCTGTCGCGGCACGTCACCTGAAATATCGGTTCATGGGCCCTGTCTTTAAGGAGGTGGCAAACCGCAAGCGAGCCCAGCCTCATGACGGAACTCTGAAGGTCTGTAACATTTATCGCGTCGACGCGCCCCTTGATGAGGTCCGCGTCTTCCAGCATCTCTTTGATGTCGATACCCTTCGGCGGCCCTATCTCGCTCGTCACTACAAACTTGCCCTGTTTTATCTTTTCGCAGAAATTCATATTTCACCTTATAACACCGCGTAGGTGGGTATAACCCACCTACGCGGTGGATTTCGGTCTCTAGTGTTGTTTCTTGAATAACTCGACCGTATTTCTCATCAATATCGTCGTGGTAAGAGGGCCGACGCCGCCGGGAACCGGAGTTATGTGCGACGCCCTCTTGGAGGCGCCCTCGAATTCCACGTCACCCACTATTTTATCTCCGACGCGGTTTATGCCGACATCTATCACCATAGCGCCTTCCTTCACCCAGTCACCTTTTATCAATCCCGCCTTACCGACGGCTACCACTAGGATCTCGGCCTGCTTTACATGCTCCGGAAGGACGCCCCTCTCGCCTGTAGCTATGTGGCATACCGTGGTCGTGGCGAATTTATTCAAAAGCATTAGCGATAGCGGTTTGCCTACGATCTCCGAATGGCCCACGACCACAGCTTCCTTGCCGTACAGATTCACTTTAGCGGATTCCAATAGTTCCATAACCGCCATGGCTGTACATGGGCCGATCCTGAATTTACCCAATAAGATATGGCCGAGATTGGCCGGATGCATCCCTTCGGCGTCCTTGTCCGGCGCTATCTCGTTCACCAGCTTTTTGGCGTCAATCCCTTTCGGGACTGGAAGCTGCAGAATAACCGCCGTCACGGCCCTGTCGTCATTCAACTTTCCTACTAAAGCCTCGACATCGGACTGCGAAGCGCTTTCGGGCAGCGTCTTCAACTCATACTCTATGCCCAATAATTCGGCGGCCTTCTTCTGGTTTTTTATATAAACGGCAGAGGAGGCATTCTCCCCTATCTGGATAGCTACCAGCTTCGGGCCCCGTCCATGTTTGGCCTTCAGCGATTCTATCTCGGTCTTAAGGGCCTCTTTTATCTTCTCCGCGATCGGCTTTCCTTCTAAAAGTATTCCCGGCATTTTTTCTCCTTATTTTTCTATCACTTCTTCGCACTTCTCCAATATCTCTTCCTTTAATTTCGGCATTGCGTCTTCAA
>JAQUQN010000168.1 GCA_028716065.1 Candidatus Omnitrophota bacterium | reverse complement strand
CGTATGGATGGAATCCTTTATCCTGTGCCTGGCGATGAGAAAAGCCATAAGGAAGGTCAATACGATAACGATGGAATTGTTAGTCAGGAATACGATTATCGTCCATATAGAGAAGGCAATCGCAGCGTGGCCGGAGGGCATGCCGCCTCGTAACGGCGTACCTTTACGAGATAGCATCTTACCCGTGATGGTAGAGCCGAAGACCACTATCAGCGCTAAGAATGTTACGTGCCAAGGCGAGTGCCTTATAGACTCCATGGCCTGCGTTACGTTGAAAGGTAGTTTCCTGAAGAATAGAATATACCCCGCTATAACGGCATTTATAGAGGTTAACAACACTGCCCCGGCGGAGATATCCTTCACGAGCCGGGCTATAGGATGAAAATCGCTCTTTATCATATCGACTATCAACTCCACCGAGGTATTCACCATCTCACTTGCCAAGACCAAGACAATTGTCACGCATAACGCCAGCATCTCAATATATGTAAAGTTAACATAAACACCCAGGAGTATGAAGAAGAAGGCCGATAGAAAATGAATGCGCATATTGCGCTCGGTTTTAAGAACGTATATGAAACCCTCTACCGCCGCGTTAAAACTTTCGATAAATCTTCTCTCGTGCATAGATATTTCAGTATCTCCCCCTGTTTACTCTCCATCTTTCTGCTCAGACCTCTCGTACGGTCATCGTAACCGGTAAGATGAAGTATGCCGTGAATTATATAGAGCACAAACTCTTCCTGAAATATAGTCCTGAATATCCTGGAGTTTTTTACCGCGCTATCTATCGAGATAAATACCTCTCCCAGGAGAGCGGCGGGGTTGCCCGGATCCGTCAGGTCAAAACTCAGTACGTCGGTGGCCCTATTCTCGCCCTTATATTTTTTATTGTATTCCGTTATCTGCCGGTCGCTTAAAAATATAAACCCGAGATCCACCGTGAGGCGCTCGTTACCGAGAAATCTGAAGATATGCGCTACAACCCTCTTTATAAGACGTTCGTTTATGAAATATGAGCTATTTAGGTTTGCTATCCTTAATCTCAACCTAAGGGTTCTTCGCATCCTATTTTATCTGCTCTTCCCTTACGCTGACGCTCTCTTCGACGGTGGACGGCATTACGGCAACCGGCGTGGCGGCGCGGCTTTTCGAAACTATGGTCGTCTGCTGTGATGCCTTGCCCTGTATACTGACGAGATCCATATCAACGGCTATGAGCGGCCTCTTCAGCCCGGACCTCTCATCCGCGGGTGGAGGTGTGCCGACCAGATATCCGCGGTTGCCGGCATCGACCTTCTGATCAACCCTGTCAACCGTCATGATATACGGCTTGCTTATCTTTTCACAACCTACGAGCGCTATCGCAACGCAAACAACGGCTACTAAACTAACTAACCTCATACTGCCTCCTCTCGTTAAAAAATGCTGTCTATTTCTTTACCTTTATCCCCAGCTCATCCAACTGTTTTACATCGACTTCGGACGGCGCGTTCGTCATAGGGCAGAAGGCCTTCTGCGTCTTAGGGAACGCTATGACATCCCGTATCGATTCGCACCTGCACAAAAAAGTCATCAGCCGGTCCAGGCCGAAAGCTACACCTCCATGCGGAGGCGCGCCGTATTTAAATGCGTCGAGAAGAAAGCCGAATCTCAGGCGCGATTCGGCTTCGCTTATGCCTATAATCTTAAAAATCGTCTCCTGAACTTCACGTTCGTGTATCCTTATACTTCCCGAACCCATCTCGGTCCCGTTCACTACCAGGTCGTAAGACCTCGAACGGACGCGATCTAGCGATTCGCCCTTCTTGAGAAGGGCGATATCGTCCGAGTGAACGGAAGTAAACGGATGATGCTCCGATTCCCAACGCTTCTCCTCATCGTTATATTTAAATAGCGGAAAGTCCGTTACCCATAAAAAGTCGAACCTATGCTCGTCTATAAGGCCTATCCTCTTACCCAGAAGCTTTCTCAGGGCGGCCATGGACTCATAAGCGACTCTATCCTTGTCCGCGACTATGAAGATCATATCGCCGTCTTTAGCGCTAAGTTTCGACCTTATAGCCGCGAGCTCTTCCGCGGAAAAGAACTTGTCTATCTGCGAGGTAAGCGTCCCTTTCTCCGCCTTGAAATTGGCGAGCCCTTTTGCACCGTACTCTTTGACAAAATCAACCAGGGCATCAACCTGCGCGCGTGAATAACCTCCGCACCCTTCGGCATTTATGGCAAGTATGCGCCCGCCCTTGTTGATAACATCCTGAAATATTTTAAATCGGCTATCTTTTACCGTCCCGGTAATATCAGAAAGCTCCATGCCGAACCTTGTGTCGGGTTTATCGCATCCGAACCGCGCCATCGCCTCGGAATATCTCAGCCTGGGGAAAGGCGTCTTAAGGTCATAACCGATCGCGTCTTTCAATATCTTCTTCATCAGGCCTTCGGAAAGTTCATATATATCTTCCTCTGTAACGAATGACATTTCGATATCGAACTGTGTGAATTCCGGCTGACTGTCCGCTCTTAGATCCTCATCCCTGAAACATTTTGCTATCTGGAAATAGCGGTCAAAGGATGAAACCATCAATAT
>JAQUQN010000167.1 GCA_028716065.1 Candidatus Omnitrophota bacterium | reverse complement strand
GATACAGGATATATTCATGACGGAACGCTTAAGGGTATATACCACGGATGATGTCATGGGCGTGGAGCTCGGAGGCGCATTGAAGAATATCGTGGCCATCGCCGCGGGCATATCGGACGCTTTGGGTTTTGGCACCAACGCCAAGGCAGCGCTCCTTACCAGGGGCCTGGCGGAGATGGCCAGGCTCGGTTCGGCCATGGGCGCCAGGAAAGAGACCTTCTATGGTTTGAGCGGGCTCGGGGACCTGACCACGACCTGTATCAGTCCTTATTCAAGGAACAGGTGGCTCGGAGAGGAGATAGGCAAGGGGAAGAAGTTGAAAGATATTTTGAATACGACTGAAATGATAGTGGAAGGCGTCGTGACCGCAAGATCTGCCAATGGCCTTGCGAAAAGGCAGGATGTCGAGATGCCCATCACGGCGGAGATATATAAGATACTTTATGAGGGTAAGGACCCGAAGGCGGCAGTGCGTGACCTGATGACGCGCTCTCCTAAGGTCGAAGCGGAATATTAATGGCGGGGGGTAGCGCAGTCCGGTTTAGCGCGCTTGCTTGGGGTGCAAGAGGTCGCCAGTTCGAATCTGGTCCCCCCGACCATCCGCCTTCCTGTATCGGGTTATTCAAAGAAGATAGCGTACGGCGGATGAGCCCGCCGAAGGCTATCTCCTTTGGCCAAACCTAATACACGAAGGCGGGCCATCGATAAAAAAAGGCAAAGGCATGAAAAAGGTAAAGATAGGTTTGATAGGATTCGGGACTATCGGCAGCGGTGTGGTTAGGGTGTTAAGGGCCAAGAGGGCTTACCTGAGAGACAAGACCGGTGTCGACCTTATTATTTCGCGTATATGTGATAAGGATCTCAAAACAAAAAGACAGGTCAAGGTAAGCAGGAATATACTTACGAAGTCTATCAGCAAGGTGCTCTATGATCCGGAGATAGACATCGTCGTCGAACTGATGGGAGGTATAAGGCCGGCTAGAGATATTATATTGGAAGCCCTGCGTTCCGGTAAACATGTCGTGACGGCAAATAAGGCGTTGCTGGCAGAATCCGGAGGCAAGATATTCGATCTCGCGAACTCGCTCGGCCTATGCGTGGGTTTTGAGGCGAGTGTCGGAGGAGGGGTGCCGATAATAAGGGCGCTCAAAGAAGGTTTCGTCGCTAATAAGATAGACCTGATATACGGGATAATAAACGGGACGAGCAATTTTATCCTCTCGAAGATGGCCGATGACGCATGTGACTTCAAGTCGGCCCTGAAGATAGCTCAAGACCGGGGTTATGCCGAGAAGGATCCCTATCTTGATATAAGCGGCGGTGATTCGGGACACAAGCTCTCCGTCCTGGCACTGTTGGGTTTCGGGGTGCCTGTACCGCCAAAAGATATTTATACAGAAGGCATCACGGATATCGAGTTGAGCGATATACAATATGCGAGGGAACTCGGCTATGAGATAAAACTGCTGGCCATCGCTAAAAGGGCAGGTCAATCCGTAGAGTTAAGGGTTCACCCGACGCTCATTTCAAGAAACCACTTATTGGCCAATGTCAAGGGTGTATATAACGCGGTATTCATAAAAGGCGACCTGATAGGAGAGAACCTGTTTTTTGGGGAAGGGGCGGGAGCCGCCGCGACATCGAGCGCCGTGGTCAGCGATATCGTCGCCATATCGAAATGTCTTCACTCCGGGGCAAAAAATGAGAAGTGTATATGCTTCAAGAAAGATGTCGGCGATGTAAAGAAGATGGACGATATAAGGACAAGGTTCTATATCAGGTTTTCCGCCATAGATAAGCCCGGTGTGCTTGCGCGGATATCCGGCATACTCGGAAAACACGACATAAGCATAGCGAGTGTCTCTCAGAAAGAACGGAAGACCGCCAAGGTCGTTCCCATAGTGATGATGACCCATGAAGCGCGCGAGCGTGACATGGCCAGGGCATTAAAGGAGATAGACGCTTTAACTTCCATAAAGAAAAAGACCGTAAAGGTGAGAGTAGAGGGTTGACATGCGCCAGGGCATAATAGAAAAATATAGAAAGTTCCTGCCGGTGACGGAGAAGACACCGGTAGTTACCCTGAAAGAGGGCGGCACGCCTTTATTATACGCCCGCCGTATAAGCGAAGAGGCGGGCGAGGGTGTCGAGGTCTATTTAAAATATGAAGGCCTCAACCCGACAGGGTCGTTTAAAGACAGGGGAATGACACTTGCCATATCCAAGGCCATCGAAGAAGGCTCGAAGGCGGTAATGTGCGCCTCGACCGGGAACACCTCGGCCTCAGCCGCAGCCTACTCTGCGCGTGCGCTCATCAAATGCGTGGTCCTGATCCCGGAGGGCGCCATCGCGCTGGGAAAACTTTCTCAGGCGCTCATTCACGGAGCGAAGGTCATCGCGATAAAAGGCAATTTCGATGATGCGCTGGAACTGGCAAGAGAGATAACTTCCAAGCATGCCATAACTCTGGTCAATTCCATAAATCCGTACAGGATAGAAGGGCAGAAGACAGGCTCGTTCGAGATATGCGATTGTCTGGGCGAGGCCCCGGATTACCATTTTATACCCGTAGGCAATGCCGGCAACATAACAGC
>JAQUQN010000166.1 GCA_028716065.1 Candidatus Omnitrophota bacterium | reverse complement strand
TAGTTCCTTCTCCTGTGCGGACTTATTCTTTTTGAAGGTGAGATAGAAAAATGAAAGTAGGAAGACGGCAGCGCTCGCAACGGAAGCGGCATAGACCCTCAGATCTAAATTTTTCCCGAGCCAGGCAAGGGATTCTATATATCTTCCGGGGCCCACCCTAAAAGGCGGAAGCTTAAAATATCTTACCGGTATTTCATCAAGTATATTTAAAAGAAACGACTGCCCGGAATACATATCGTTTGCTATTATCTTCATCTGGGCAAGATACTCCGGAAGGTTCAAGATCACGTATAATAGATAAGGCGAGATGGTGATGAAAAAAAATGTCAGATATATAAGATAGCTTTTTATGGAAACCCTGTGGTATAAAAATAGGATTGCGGCGATCAAAAATACGCCGAGACCCGTAGGATGAGACAGAGTTGCCAGCCCCGCCAGAAGGCCCGATGCCGCAAAAAAGAGCTTTGCTCCTCCTTCCCTTGCTTTATAGAAAGCCAGGAGGCTCATGAGAGCAAATGCCGCGGCGGGGACCTGAGGTATGAGCTGCCGGCAATTAAGGAAGAATATCCGGCTCGACGCCAATAATATGACGGAGGCGAATGCCGTTATCCTGTCGAACATCTTCAGCGCAAGCAGATAAAGGCACCATAGCATAACGGCTCCCAATGCCACATATAAGAGCCTTGCGGCAAAGAGGCTCAATCCGAAAATCTTGACGCATGCGCCGAGCAAGATCCACTGCAGGGGCATCGAGTTAAAAAGCAGCCCTTCCCTGAATTTGTTTGAATAAAAATCACACCAGATCCTGCCTTCCCTTGCGACATGCTGGGCTGTATTAAGATGCGCTATCTCGTCATACCACGGAGGCGGGGCGTCCTGAAGCCTATATGTAAATAAAAAAAGGTAGGTTGCCGCTATCAAAAAAAATGCGATAAATGCGGTCTTGCGCATCGCCATTTTTAATATATCCGTTCGCCCTTCGATGTGTAGATCTCGATATCGCGCAGTTTCAGGAGGGGCCTCAAACTTTCATTGAAGAAGAACTTCATCGTAACGTCCTTCTCGTTCTCTTCGCGGAAATTCACCTGGCTGTAATTGCCGTAATTGTATTTTTCTACTATAAAATATTTCTTCGGCTCAACGGTCTCGAGTATTTGTATCCTTTCGACGGCAAGCCTATTCTTCATCCGGTTATAACTCATTCCGGACTTGAAACCTATCGCCAATATCAGGCCGTAGATGAGCAGAAATATTACCAACCTTCTTATCTTTTCAAGCATCTTTCCCCTCCGTATAGGATCCATAAGATAAAAGCCACCAAGAACACTCTGATAAAATCCTTGCATAACGTGATCGAATATATGAACTGGGACGGCAGGAATAGCGCTACCACCAGGAATATCCTTGCCGGGGTCTCGCCGAAATTATTCTCGGCGATCTTGTATATGAA
The DNA here is from genome assembly GCA_028716065.1 of Candidatus Omnitrophota bacterium. Classification (GTDB taxonomy): domain Bacteria; phylum Omnitrophota; class Gorgyraeia; order 2-01-FULL-45-10; family 2-01-FULL-45-10; genus JAQUQN01. Next base: position 1,155 of record JAQUQN010000166.1, on the reverse strand, counting down.
TACCGTGCTCAAGACACTCAACGTTATGTTGAAGAAACGCACGCCCAGAGGAAAATAGCCGAAGACGGAATATATCGCGGCTATTATATAAAAGAAAAGGTTAGTCTCGTTTTCGACCGGCGGGAGGTGGGAGCTATCCCATTTCACGTTATAGAGAATATCATCGAAGACCTTCCGGCTCTCTTCGTCCGCCGGGACCGCGTCCTTCGGGATAGAGGTTCTATCGTAGCCGCTAAACATGAGCGTCAGATACCAGCCGCTTACGGAATAGAACTTGCTGTCCGGTAGTAGAAAGTCCCTGTCCGTCACCGATACAAAGATATCATAAACGGAAGCCGTTATCAACCTCGCCAGGATGGCGATTATGATTATCTTCTTTGCATCAAATACGAAAGCCCTGCCAAACCTACCGAAAAATAGATCAGTTCGCATGTCAACCTGTGCCTTATGAGCGCCTCTGCTACCGGCTGCCGCAATCCGATATAAAAGAAACAGAATATGCCGAATATTATCATCAGCGGCACCTTCCTGAAGTACTTCACGCTCCCGTAGAGGAAGAACGGGAACAAGATGTAGCTTAAAATAGTCTGCGGCGTGAAGACGCAGAGGAATAGGGGCTGAAAAAAAGCATTAACGGCGGCATTCGTCGCCACATCAAGAAATATCCCGACAGGCATGCCGTAAGCGAGGGATTTCACGTGGAGGTTGCCTGGCAATATGAAAAAGTACCTGGCTTTGGAATATATGGTAAATACGTTCAGGTGCGCATAGAGCCTTGCCTCTATCCTCGGCGTAACCCAGTCCAAAGCGCGCTCGAACAGCCCTGAAACGATTCCTGAAGATATCAGGAAACCCATGCTAAACAGGCATATGATGAATATCGCCGCGCGAAGGCCTTTCTTCAATTTATGCTCCTCTCCTCACGGTAGGCGCAAGTGACCCACTATCTTTTTCAAGTTTTAGGCGTAGTTTTGAAATAATCGATCGTCATTGACAATCCCTCTTCAAGATTGATCTTGGGAAGCCATCCGAGCCTCTTCCTTGCCCTGGCTATATCGGGCCTGCGGACCTTGGGGTCGTCTTTGGGCAGGCCCTTGAAGGCCAACCTGCTCTTACTGCCGGTCAACCTGATAATGAGATTCGCCAGCTTCAATA
>JAQUQN010000165.1 GCA_028716065.1 Candidatus Omnitrophota bacterium | reverse complement strand
ATTCATCGAGATAAAGACCCGCGCCTCCTCTTCTCTCGGCCCGCCCTACCTTGCCGTCACCGCCATTAAAAAGAGGCACCTGATCAAAAACGCCCTTTATTATCTGAAAAGGTTCGAACTGCTTGATTCAGACTGGCGCATCGACGTCGTATCGGTAAAGATGGATCGTGAATATAAGGTGGAACAGATGGAAGTGATAGAGAATGCTGTAGAAGAATATTGAGGAGGAAAAATGATCGCAAAGATATATTCGAGTTACGTGAATGGAATAGACGCTCATGAAGTTACCGTGGAGACGGATGTCGGAGCTGGACTGCCGGGTTTCAACATAGTGGGGTTGCCCGATACGAGCATAAGGGAATCGCGCGACAGGATAAAACTGGCTATAAAGAACTCAAACTTTTCGTTCCCAACGCGAAAGATAACCATAAACCTCGCGCCGGCCGATATCAAAAAAGAAGGGTCTTCTTTTGACCTGCCGGTCGCCCTGTCCGTACTGGCTTCCGAAGGGATCGTTGAATGGCCTCCTTTACGCAATATCGTATTCTGCGGCGAGCTCTCTCTGGACGGCAGGGTAAAACCTATAAAGGGCGCTCTCCCCATCGCGCTCGCGCTGAAAAAGATGGGTAAAGATATATTTGTCCTTCCTAAAGAGAATGCCAAAGAAGCCGCAGTCACGAAAGATATAAAAGTCTATCCTGTCCAGACATTGAAAGAGACCGTCGATTTTATAAATAAGAAGATCGACCTGAAGGCGCAAAAGAGCGCATGTGAAAGCCTCTTGAGGAACAATCAAAAATACCGCATAGATTTCAGCGACGTGAAGGGCCAGGAACATGTCAAGCGCGGCCTTGAGGTTGCCGCTGCCGGCAGCCACAACGTCCTCCTGATAGGGCCGCCGGGTTCGGGAAAGAGCATGCTGGCGAAGAGGCTAGCCACCATACTCACGGACATGACGCTCGATGAAAGCCTTGAGACGTCCAAGATACACAGCGTCGCCGGACTCCTGTTGCCGAATAAAGGCCTGATAGGAACAAGGCCGTTCAGGTCGCCCCATCACACGATATCCGATGCCGCTTTGGTCGGAGGAGGGACAAACCCGGTGCCGGGAGAGATAAGCCTGGCTCATAACGGAGTGCTCTTCCTGGACGAACTTCCGGAATTCAGGAGAAATGTCCTGGAGGTACTGAGACAGCCCCTGGAAGAGGGTTCGGTGACAATATCGAGAGTCCAGAGCACCTTGACCTATCCCGCTAAATTCATGCTCGTCGCCGCCATGAACCCCTGCCCGTGCGGTTATTTCACGGACCCCAAAAAGGAGTGCCACTGCAGCCCATTTCAGATACAAAAATACCTCTCTAAAATATCCGGGCCCTTGCTCGACAGGATAGACATACACCTCGAGGTGCCTAGGCTCAGGATAGAGAAGATGACGGATAAGCGCCGCGGCGAAAGTTCCGGGATCATAAGCAGGCGTGTCGATAGTGCGCGCTCGATCCAGAAAGAACGCTATAAAGAGGATTGTGTCAATTTTAACGCTCATCTGGAATCGAGAGAGATCGAGAAATATTGCCCGTTGGACAGGGAAGGCGAGGAATTACTGAAACTGGCTATACTGGAACTTGGAATATCGGCAAGGGCATACGATAAGATACTGAAAGTATCGCGGACCATCGCGGACCTTGAGGGCTCATCGACGATCCAGGCGCACCACATATCAGAGGCGATCTCTTACAGGAGCCTCGACAGAAACTTGTGGGGATAACGCTACCACACGCTGAATTTAAAGGGGACAGGCTACTTTATTAGGAGAAGAACCATGCCAAGAATTTCAAGGGGATTAGTCGATAACTTTATTTACCATGTTCTCAATCGTGGAAACAACAAACAAAAAATATTTCACAAGGAATATGATTATAAAGCTTTTATTAATTTAATGAGAGAAGCAAAAAAAATATATCCTATGAAAATCTTCGCATATTGTCTAATGCCAAATCATTTCCATTTGATATTGATGCCTACTCAGGCAGAATATCTAAGCAAATGGATGCAATGGTTAATGACAAGCCATGTTCGTCGTTATCATCGGCATTACGGAACTGCTGGTCATGTATGGCAAGGTAGATTTAAAAGTTTTATTATACAAAAAGATGAATATTTAATAACGGCGTTACGATATGTCGAAGCCAACCCAATAAGGGCGAAGCTAGTTAATATGGCTAAAGATTGGCCATGGTCGTCCCACAAAGAAACTATCGGCAAAAGTAAACACAGATTAATTGATGATGCCCCGATACAATTACCGGATAATTGGGACAGCTACATTAATAAAGATATGGCAGAAAAAGATCTTGATAAGATTCGTCAAAGTGTAAAGCGTCAATCTCCTTATGGAACTAACGAATGGCAATCGCTAATATGTAAACAGCTTGGTTTAGAATCCACTCTCAGACCACGGGGCCGGCCAAAAAGAAAGAAATTTATTATATAAAAGTAGCCTGTCCCCTTTTTAGAATAAGTAAATAGGGCACCCCTAAGGGTGCCCTACTGGTATTTAATTATAGGTGGCTATGTTTGAAACTAGCTACATGCTGCTTCTTTTTTTAGGAGAGATGAAATTACCCCTGTTGACTG
>JAQUQN010000164.1 GCA_028716065.1 Candidatus Omnitrophota bacterium | reverse complement strand
GGCAAGTATCCTTGCCGTCGTCGTCTTGCCGACGCCGCGCGGACCCGCGAAGATGTAAGCGTGGGCGACCCTATTCTGCGCTATGGCGTTCTTAAGCGTGGTTGTGATGTGTGACTGACCTACTACTTCGTCGAAGGCCTGGGGCCTATATTTTCGTGCAAATACTATATAGCTCAATGGTTATCACTTCTCTTGTTTTTTAGTGTACTACATTATATCTTAAAAACCGTAAGTTACAACTTATAACTTACTCCTATCTCCTTAAGCTCTTCGGCAATGTCACGGTGAAGACGCTTCCCTTGTCGGGCTCCGACTCGACCTTTATCTGGCCCTTATGCATCTCTATGATGTCCTTCACTATCGATAATCCCAGGCCGGAGCCGGGGATCCCGGACCTGGAACTGGTCGAAGCCCTGTAGAACCTGTCAAATATCCTGCCCACCTCTTCGCGCGGTATCCCCATACCCGTATCGCTTACGGATATCGTTATATCCTTCTCCGTCTCCCCGAGATGGACGCTCACCTCGCCCCGCGTCCTGTTATATTTTATCGCGTTTTCCACGAGATTCGATATGACTTCGTTCAATTTATCCGGATCGCCCCATATCTCCACTCTCTTTTCCGGGATAACACCTTTCAGGACGATGCCCTTTTCCTTAGCCACAATGTTAAGGGATTCTATTACAGTCCTGGCCGTATCCGTTATGCTGAAGAGATTCCTGACAGAGGATTTTTTCGCGCTCTCGACCTCGCCCATTATGAGCAGGCTGTTTATGAGCCTGTTGAGCCGTTCTATGTTCTGCACCGAAAGATCGAGATACTTTTTCTGTTTTTCGTTTACGGTTCCGAGCATGCCGTCGGACATAAGGAGCAGGGCTTCCTTTATAGTGGTAAGCGGCGTCTTGAACTCATGCGATACGTTTGACATTATCTCATGATTGCTCCTGCTAAGTTTATCGAGGGCATCACGCGTGCGGATCTTCTCTATGGCTATGACCGCCATATCCACTATCGTCTTCAGGAGATCGAGGTCGTGGGCCCTGAAGATATCCCTGGAGACTTTATTATTTATATTCACAACTCCGATCACCCTGTCCCTGCTCTTTAGCGGCACGCTCAGGAGAGAATTGTTATAGTAGGTCTTGCCGCTCCTTGCCGAAAAGCGGGGGTCCTTGGTTATGTCCCTTATGAGCAGGGGCTCGCCCTTCTTCCCAACCCACCCCGCCACTCCTTCGCCCAGTCGCGGACCATCGCCGCCTTCCAAAGCCTTTTCGTCGAGGCCTCTCGTCATCTTTATAACGAGCCGTTTTTTCTCGTTATCCAGCAGCATCACCGAAACTATCTCCACGGACATATAGGAGGCTATCCTGTTAACAAAGGTCTTAAGCGCGTCATCCAGATTGAGCGCCGAAGATAACTCCGTGGTAATGGAGTACGCGGCCTTTAATTTGTAGAAACGCCTTATCGGCCCGCCTAAGAAAAACCTCGACCTGAGATTCTCCACAACTCTATTCATCGGACACGTCCTATTCTCCAATCCGTTCTTTTATCTTCGCAAGAAGCAGTTTCGCGTCAAACGGTTTCGTAACATACTCTTCGGCCCCCAGATCTTTCCCGATCTTTATATCCTCATCCTGGGCGCGCGCCGTAAACATGATTATCGGTATCTTCGAATAACGCGCGTCGTTCTTCAGCAATCCGCAAACCTTGTATCCATCCATCTTCGGAAGCATGAGATCGAGTATTATAAGGTCGGGCCTTTCATCCCTTGCCTTCTCGAATCCGTCCTGCCCGTCATACGAGGTTATCACTTCGTAACCCGCGGCCTCAAGTCTCATCTTGACCATCTCGACCAATTGGGCCTCATCATCTACTATCAAGATCCTCTTTGCCATTAAAGAACTCTCTTTATCGGCATGCCGTTATTTTTTCCCCTTCTTATATCCGTTCGACATGTCCAGCGCGCTGGTTATATTATCAACCTCTTTGGCCAGATCATCGGTCTTCATTATAAAACCGGAAGCGCCGAATCTATTGGCAAGCCTGAACCTCTCTTCCGTAGAGAATGCCGTTATTATATAGACGGGAAGCTTGTCGTCCAATTTCCTGATCCTGCGCAGCACCTCCAGCCCGTCGATGCCCGGCATCAGTATATCCAATAGGACTGCGTCCGGCCTGTCCTCTTTGATCTTTTTGAGCGCCTCATCGCCGTTCGTGGCCGTGGTCACCTCAAAATCATTGGCCTTCAGCCGGAGTGACATCACTTCTAAAAAATCAGGCTCGTCGTCCACTATCAATATCTTCTTACCCATAATGCCTCCTTGATTTTATAGATAACCTTCGCCCGCCGCCTATTATATCCGGCAGGGCTGCGCCTTTTCGATCAATTCAATGCCGTTTTGGGCATCGTCGGGATAGGTCGCGCAGACATAACTTACGTCGATCACATCTTCCAGTTTTCTGTCATCCAGGTAATTATTTATCATCCCCCTGAACCTGGAGAGCACCCTTGCCAGATCAGGGCGCGCGCATCCTATCATGACTATCAGTATACGGCCGTCATTGCTTATCACATCATCGCCTTCATGCCTGAGGGAGCCCTTGATGAGCCTTTCTATGTCAAAAGCCTTGTCCTGCATTCTCTTTTTCTCCTG
>JAQUQN010000163.1 GCA_028716065.1 Candidatus Omnitrophota bacterium | reverse complement strand
GCTCATTGAAATCACGAGCAAGTCCCGGAAGCGGAAGCTGGAAATCGACCATGATCTGCCCCTCCTGTTCAATACTGGTGTTCAATATTGAGGAAGAGCACAAAAGAACTAAAATATAAAGGGAATCTCTAAAATCCCCTGTTTTTCAAAGAGCAGCAGATGTAGATTTTATGGGTTAACTTGACCCCGGAGACGCCCAATTTCTGGGTTATCTTTTTTCAATACATAGAGTTTTCGAAGGGACAACCCTCCGGAAATTCAATAAAAGTGGGTTATCTTGGTTTTTTCGTGTTTGTAAGTAGCTATATTCATTAATATAAACAAGTATTGAACAGGCTTAAATTGCATTTTACGTCAAATACGATCACGTTTTAAGAAGTTAGGGCACTATCAAAAATCAACGTTGGGACACCAGTGAAAAATTACTTTACTTCAAAACCCCCGCCTTCTTCATCTTCTCGATCTCTTCCTCCCTCAACTGCTTCTTGAATATCTTCTCCACGGGAGATTTTGGAAGTTCATCCCTGATCTCCACGGATTTTGGAACCGCCCATTTTTCGACCCTCTCCTTTAGATATTCTATTATATCTTCTTCCTTTATCTTTCCCCGGTACTCGGGATGTGGGGCGATGAATACCTTTATCCTCTCACTTCCGGGCCTATCGGGATCAGGAACGCCTATCGCCGCCGCCTCATACACGCCCGGATACTCATACAAGAGATCGTCCAACTCTATCGTATAGACCTTATATCCCGAGACGATCGCCATATCCTTCGTCCGATCTACGATATAAACCCTCCCCGCCTCGTCCATCTTCACGACGTCTCCTGTATGTATGTATCCCTCATCATCCAAGCCATCTCCCGGATTTGGCCAGTATCCGAGCATCAAATGGGGGCCCTTTACACACATCTCCCCCCTCAATCCTTCTTTCACGAGTTTCGGTATTGGTATGGTCTCTCCTGTATCTTCGTTCACAACCTTGAAGTCTTCGTCCACAAGTGGATAGCCGACCGAGGTGGTAAGCTCCCTCTTGCTATCCAGCGCAGATGGCATGATGGAGGAGATGAGTGGCATCGATTTATTTACGATCGCCCCTATGTTTCTACGACCGATCAACCCCATCCCCATTCTTAAGAGTGGGGTAAGACCGGGCATATCTAAAATCTTGCCCAGTAGATGAAAGACCTTGGAGGCGGTCTCCCTGCCACCGAGAAGGGGAGCACATATATCCATCGCCGTCGGGGTGAGCGTGGCTCCGGAGGTTTCCGATAACCCATATGCTTCTATCAATACACTCTTCGTCTTCTTCTCGAAACCTTCCTGGGTCTTTGGGGCAAGCGCCATCGAACCGGATAGGCCGAGTATCCCAAGATCTCCCACATCTTCTTTTGCCATTCTACCGTATTGTGTCGGGCTCATCGTCGTGAATAGTGGGTGACACTTCTTCGCCAGTCTGACATACTCTTCTACGTCTCTTGGATCCGTCTGCAAGAGGATGGTACATCCGAGCGCCATAATGTATCTATATATTTCCTGCCCGTAGAGGTGACAGAGCGGCAACGGTATGATCGTCGTGAAGAAACCATCGATCAAACGAAGGACCGACTGTGGCATCATCGATCCGAAGGTCAGTTTTGTGCACGCCGTTATCTGGTAATGGGTTAACATAACCCCTTTAGGAATCCCGGTCGATCCACCGGTGAAGAAGAGTAGGCAGAGATCCTTCTTCGGGTCTATATCGACCTTTGGTGGATTGGGCGGATACTTCTCGATCAGGTCTGTGAGCCAGATTACCCCCTCCTCTTCCTCGTGCGCCGGAGGATTTTTTGAATAATCCCTCTCTTTTGTTGCGATAATATTTTTAAGCTCCGTCTTCTCCTTCACCGCTCTGATATTCTTCAAGGCTTCGATACCCGTAGACGATTTATCGACGCATATCACCGTCTTTATCCCTGCTCGGGTAAATTTGTCGATCAGGCCATCCACCGAGTCCAAGATATTTCCGGGGCAATGTATCGCCCCGATCTCCGGTATCGCCAGATCACAGATGACAAACTGTATCGAAGATGGAAGAACGGTCGCAACGACGTCCCCCTTCTTCACGCCCAGATCCGAAAGGGCGGTTGCAAGCCTGTCTACATGCTCTTTCAATCCTTTCCACGTTATCTCGTAGTCAAAACAAACGAGCGCCAACTCGTTCGGGTATTTCTCGACGTTCTTATCCAGCATATCCCATGTGTACGTTATATCTTCCCGATACGGCTTGAATGTCTCAGGGATGCATCCCATCGCCTGAGATTTTAGCCATGGCTTTTCCAAATACTTTTCTTCTGTTTCCATTTTATCTACCTCCCTCCATATCTTTAAAGATCATTCACTTCCTCTTCTTCCACCTTTCGTATCCCTCTTCGATCTCTTTTCTGTATTATATTGAATTGATAAGACATTGCTTCTGACGGTTCGGAGTATAGAAGCGCTGTTTTCTCGTGTCAAGGGAAATTTGACGATCTCGTAAAAAGTCTAACTCAGCCTAACATTTTAAAATAATATGGGATATCTCCTTAGCTCCAGTTGCCCCTATATGTTGTGTTTCTGGCGTCCAGGGCCGCGAATACCGTTGATAACGTCTTTGTAGGGTGCGGGTTCCACGGCCACGGCATTCTGCAT
>JAQUQN010000162.1 GCA_028716065.1 Candidatus Omnitrophota bacterium | reverse complement strand
CTACGAAAATATCAAAAAACTTCCCAAAAAGGAGCGGCAGGACTTCATATGTGACAAGATAATATACGCCAACACGATAAAACAGAAAGAGACGCTCGAGGAGCTCGACCCCTATAAACCGCTCGTCACTTACGACAATGCAGAGGAATTGAAGAAGATAAAGCGCCACTGCCCGCACGCCGGCGTAGTCCTGAGGATAAAGGTCCCCAATACCGGTTCCATGGTGGAACTCTCCTCGAAATTCGGCGCAGACCCGGGAGAGGCGGTAGACCTGGTATTGGAGGCGCTCAATATCGGGCTGGTGGTCGAGGGTTTGAGCTTCCACGTAGGGAGCCAGTGCAACAATTTCGAGAATTACATGCAGGCGCTGCAGCTTGCGGCATCCATATTCAAGGAGTCGGAGTCGCGGGGGCACAAGATAAAGATACTCGATATAGGCGGGGGTTTTCCGGTAAAATATAACAGCAAGGTCAAGTCATTCCAGACGCTCGCCAGGAAACTGAACACCGAGTTCAAGCGGCTCTTTCCTGAGGATATCGAATTATTGGCCGAACCGGGCAGGTTCCTCGTGGCAAACAGCGGTACGCTCGTCACCAAAATAATAGGCAAGGCCTCTAGGTCGGGAAAACCCTGTTATTACCTGGATGACGGCGTCTACCATACCTTCTCGGGAATAGTCTTCGACCACTGCACCTACCCCCTGAAGGCCTTCAAGGACGGCGAAAAGAAGGTCTCGGCCGTATTCGGCCCTACCTGCGACGCGTTCGACACCATCTCCGTGGCTGAAGAACTGCCAGAGCTCGAGATAGACGACCTCCTATATGCCGAGAATATCGGCGCATATTCCCTCGCCTCCTCCACCTTCTTCAACGGCTTCCCTCCCGCCAAGGTAGTGCATATCAATAAATAACCAAGATTTAACTCGGCTATTTTACCCTCTACCTATATAAAGAGGATAAGATTATTAAGAGAAGGAGAAAGATTTCCCTGTCGTCCAGGGGTTGGCCGCAGTGAGGCCGAAAAATGCCCCCTGCTGATTTAATTTTCGCCGTATTTTGATTACATCGAAAATTAAATCAAAGCGCAGGGGGCAATTTTTGCTACAAAGGATCACCAGCAAAAATTGGTAGCGGGGGTCCGATTCGAACGGACGACCTTTGGGTTATGCATACTACCTACGGCTTTCGCCGCCCCGGCAGTTCATAATACCAGGTTTGTAGTCTGGACTATACCTTCATCCCTTTAATAAGGATGCCTGCCGTCTAGTCTCTACACCTTCCCACCGTAAAATTTGGCGGACTTGGCTCGGTATTACCATTTCAGGCTTCACCGAATTTGACAGGTTTCATTCAGCCGTTTCCGGCTGAACAGCCCACTTGGACAACAAATCCCATCGCTCTCTATACAACGCCGATCTTGGTTTACGCTGCCTTTTTTCCGTCTCCACTAGACTAATTCCACTTCTATAAGTGGCGAAGACAGATGATGGCATTACGTAAAACGTATCGGGGTTATCGATGTGCAATATCGCAAAATCAAAGTCTTTTTCGTCGTAGCGCGCTCTTCGCATCTCTCGACGATTTGTCTTTGTTCTACGGCTATCAACCGTATAACTACCGTTATAATACCACGCGCTTTTTACTTGCACCCTCAGAAGCTTCCCTCTTACATCAAGCGCTAAATCATAAGGTAACCTATCCCCTATTGGTTTTAGCACCGTGAAGCCTCTTTTGAGTAGCGCGGTTATAACAGCAGACTCTGCGATATCAGCTTTGAGCTTTGTGTCCATATTGAGCCCAACGAGCTACCAGGCTGCTCCACCCCGCAATGTGGTTATATTATATCAGATGGAAAGGAATTTGCAACTACTTCTTCGCGGGTTCTTTGAGGACTATCTCGCCCTTGCGGACGACGCCTATCTTGTCGCGGGCCTTCTTCTCTACGTAGGTAATGTCGGTCTCGAGAAGCTTCTTTTCGTATTGGAGCGTCTTTATCTCGGCTGACATCTCTTTTATCTGCCTCTCAAGGGCCCTATTCTTGGAACTGAGCTCCTGATACCTGGCAAAAGGCGGCAGGAATATGACTCCAAGTATCGCTATCGCGATCCATATCTTCGTCAGGTTCTTTTTAGCCATTCTGCTTCGCCCTTCAAATAGCAATAGACGGTCGGGCTTCGCAGGAATAAGCCTGCTCCAACCCAAAAACTACCTATTACCTTAGTTTCGGCTTCGTGGGCGGGCCATAAACTCCCCTTTTGCCCAGTTGTTCCTCTATCCTCAAGAGCTCGTTATATTTACAGATCCTGTCGGTCCTGCAGACGGACCCGGTCTTTATCTGGCCCGTATTCACGGCAACTACGAGGTGCGCTATCGTGGTATCTTCCGTCTCACCAGAGCGGTGCGATACTACGGCGGTATATCCGTGCTTCCTGGCCAGGTCTATCGCATCGAGCGTCTCTGTAAGCGTGCCTATCTGGTTCACCTTTATCAGGATGGAGTTGCAGACGCCTTTCTGGATACCCATCCTGAGGCGTTTCACGTTGGTCACGAATAGATCATCTCCCACGAGCTGTATCGACTTACCTAATTTATCGGTTAACCCCCTCCATCCGTCCCAATCGTCTTCAGCCAATCCGTCCTCTATCGAGATGATCGGATATTTCTTTACCCAC
>JAQUQN010000161.1 GCA_028716065.1 Candidatus Omnitrophota bacterium | reverse complement strand
TCCGGCGCAGGAACGTATCGAAGTCCTAGTGCATAACGGAGCTAACTCGAAGCCTGTCGGCGTCAAGGTAATGAACAAGGTCAAGGCAACGCTTAAAGTCGGCGACATCGTCGAGATCGAACATCAGGGCATATTAAGCCAGGGCGGATTAAGACATCCGGTATTCGTAAGACTCAGGGAGGATAAATGCGCGTCAGTAAAGTAACCGACGAACACCTAAGGGAAGTTCGGCAGGAAGTAGTAAATCAGGGCTGTACGCCGGATTCCTTCAACATACAGAAGTATCTAAAGAGCGAAGGAATCGAGCTTGATGATTCCACGATCCGAGGAAGATTCGCGGCCATGGGCGAGCCGTTATCGGGCGAGAAGGAAACGATAAGGGCCAAGAAGCTCCCGGCATTTCAGGTAGGCGATATCGTTGAAAGCATAACCGACATGTATAAGTTTACCAAGAAAGGGTGGCAAGGCGAAGTAATCCAAATCCACAACGATACCATTGAGATTACAGGGCCGGATCTTCCAAGCCCTACAGTCGTGCCTATGGCCCATTTCAAGAAGATTGGCTCAAAGCCGAAGCCGGAACCAAAGAAAGAGATAAAGATCGACATCAAGACCAAGTTCGATGTACCGGCTGAATTGAAGGACAAAATTCCGGCGGTAGAATTGTTCACCAATTATGTCGAAAGGGACATAGATAAGCGGCTTGCCCTTGCCCTGGATCTGGGTAAATACCCAATAGCCCAGGGCAAGCAAGGAACCGGCAAGACCTATTCATTCATGTATTATTCGTTTAAGCGAGGTCTTCCCTTCTTTCTCTATTCGATGTATGAGGACTTTCGGCTTACGAAGCTATTCGGCGACAAGACAATCGTCGGCGGAACGATAAAGTTTCAGGAATCTGAATTCATAAGAGCAATCCAGAATCCATCGGCCATATTATTCGATGAGATAAATGCGCTTTCCAATGCCAACACTTTCGACTTTCATGCACTGTTGGCAAACCGGGAACTATTTATCAAGGATGCCGATGACGGTAAAGGCAAAATCTACAAGATACATAAGGACTGCAAGATCGGTTTTGCCCAGAATCCGAAGAGCGCCAAGTATATCGGCGGCAATATCAAGGCGAGCAATTTCCTCGGAAGGTGCGTCTTTCTTACCTTTCCCGAGTTTAAGGAATCCGAGTTAAAGAAGTCCCTTGAGAAGAAGTATCCGCAGATGTCCAAGGATGACAGGGATAACTTCGTAAAGTTCTATATCGCGATATGCCAGTGCATAGACCAGGCCAATATCCCTGTCGATATTTCGATAAGGCAGCTGAATAACGTCATCGACTTGTGGCTGGGAGGCGCTTGCCTTAAAGACGCGATAGACGACGGACTCGCATCCATATTAGAGGCCGTCTCCCAGCCCAAGTCCAAGGAATCATTTATCAGGATCGCTCAGGCAGTATGGAAAGACCTTATGCCTAAGACCATGGCCAATTATTTAAGCATGATGATGATGCGGAGGCGGTAATTGAGCTTAAGAACTTATGAAATCATAACCAAGTATATCGGGAAGGATTCCGGCGTCAAGGTAATCCTAGAACCTAACGCCGTTCCTACCTGCGATATCAAGAAGAAGATTATTACGCTTCCGTCAAACATCAAGGAAGAGAATGTCTTCGCAGCCTTGGCAGAGGCCATGCACGAAGCGGGCCATGTTCGCATGACTACAAAGGAGATATCCAAGATACCGACGGACGAGTTCGAACATTCGGTTCTCAACGCCATAGAGGATATCCGCATCGACAGAGATAACTTCACTATTCTGCCCAACATCAGGGAATTCTATCGCGAAGAGATGATGATGTTAGATAAGAATAGAAAGAGTTCCCAGGATATTCCTCTATCGGCCAGAGTCCTGTGCGACATCATCATGAGGCTTGAGGGATTTTCCGAGTTCTGCGTTAATTCTCCTGATGTGCGTAAAATAATAAGCCAGAATGATCTTCTAAATAAGACAGAAAATCTAATCGATTATCTCAACTGTCATGAGTATGGCGAGGCACGTAAAGTTCTTAAAGAGATATGCAAGGTCCTGCGGGATGAGGACAAAAAACAGGAAAAGCCTAAAAAAGGAAATCAGTCTTCCGATGGCGAAGGTAACGATAGCTCTAGCAAGGATAAGTCTGCGGCAAAGCTTGAAGAGGGCCTGAAGAAAATAGTTAAGAACAAGGAGCAGGTCTTCTCTCTTGGTGACAGGAAAGGCGCTGGCACAAAGGCCGATATCGCGACACTCGGCCCTCTCGCATTAAGAGAAATGACCAAGAATAGATTCGTCGATCTATTGGACAAGAAGGAACGCCATAACATATCGGAAGACCAGGGAAAGCTGAATACCGACAATCTCCCTTCTTTCTTCACCGGCGATGTAGAGGACCTCTTCAAGGAATCGGTCATCATAAAAAAGAAGAAGTCCAAGATCCTGCTCGTCCTAGACAGATCCTCTTCCATGCAGGATAGACTTATAGACGGCATACCAAAGCAGCATCTCGTGGTAAAGGCGACCAAGAGCATAGTGGATATCCTAAAGGAGGTCCAGGATATCGAAGGCATCAATGTCGATTATGAAATAGCCATCTTTGCCGCAGAATACCGCCTGTTAAGCAAGGAATCATGGGAAAGAGAATATTTCACG
>JAQUQN010000160.1 GCA_028716065.1 Candidatus Omnitrophota bacterium | reverse complement strand
CTCTCCAGGCATACTTCTTCCGAGGCGAAGAGGCAGGGCATGGCCCCTAGCCGTATTTGGCACTGCTCGAGTCATGATGAGATGGCCGGGATACTGAGGCGGATAGCAATCAAGGGAGATGCCATACTGATAAAAGGTTCCAGGAGCATGAAGATGGAAGAGGTAATCAAGAGATTAAAGGATCCGGCTTCCAGGGTGAGGGGTAAGGGGTAGAGATGTTATATTACATATTTTATCCGCTAAGAGATTTGTGGTTTGGGTTTAACGTATTCAGGTACATAACCTTCCGCGCGGCGATGGCCGGTGTTACCGCATTCGTGGTATCTGTAATATTCGGCCCTCTGGTCATAAGATGGCTCAAGCGTCTCAATTTTGGTCAGCATATAAGAAAAGAACATGTAGAGTCTCTTTACGATCTCCATAAACATAAACAGGGTACGCCGACGATGGGCGGTATCCTGATAATCCTGGCAATAGTCTCCGCTACCTTTCTATGGGCTGATATCCTTAATAAGTATATCATTCTGATAATGGGTTCATTTCTTTTTCTCGGAGCGGTCGGCTTCGCGGATGACTATATAAAGATATCAAGGAAGAGAAATCTGGGTTTAAAGGCGAAGCCGAAACTGATGGGCCAGATAATGCTGGGCGTCGTAGTAGCGCTCTTCGTGATATTCTTTACCGATATACCGCAGAGTCTTTACGTGCCGTTCTCCAAAAACTTCGTATTGAACCTGGGGCTATTCTATATCCTCTTTGTCATACTCGTCCTGGTGAGTTCCAGCAATGCCGTAAACCTTACGGACGGCCTGGACGGATTGGCAATAGGCTGCACGATCATCGCGGCTCTTACGTACGCCGTCTTGAGTTACATAGCGGGTAATTTTGTGATGAGCGATTATCTTAACATATTCTTTCTTCAGGGTTCGGGCGAACTTACCGTATTTTGCGCCGCCATGGTGGGCGCGGGCCTCGGATTTTTATGGTTCAATTCATATCCGGCAAACGTCTTCATGGGAGATACCGGTTCTCTGGCGCTGGGAGGCGCCATAGGCATAGTGGCCGTTCTCATAAAGAAGGAACTGCTCCTCTTTCTCGTGGGAGGCGTCTTTGTCATGGAGGCGCTATCCGTGGTCCTGCAGGTGATATGGTTCAAGTCTACCGGACGAAGACTTTTTCTCATGGCGCCCATACACCACCATTTTCAGCTTCTGGGATGGCCTGAATCGAAGATAACCATAAGATTCTGGATAGTGGCCATAATAATGGCTTTGGTAAGTTTGGCAACACTTAAACTGCAATAGACAGAGTGATTGCATGGAATTAAAAGGTAAAAAGGTGACGGTGGTCGGGATCGGCAACAGCGGTCTAAACGCGGCGTTATTGCTGAAGGATTCAGGCGCCGATGTGAGAGTGACCGATTCTAGAAATGCTCCTGAAGTGAAAGAACAGGCGAAGAGATTGAAGGAAAAAGGGATTGTATGCGAGGTTGGCGGCCATACGGAAGATTTCATCAAGGGAAGCGCGCTCGTCGTATTAAGCCCTGGCGTTGAGCCGTCTTCCGGCGCGGTAAGATATGCTGAAAAATTTGGCGTGCCCGTTATAGGAGAGATGGAGCTGGGGTATCTCTTCTGTAAAGGCAGGATAATAGCCATTACCGGTACCAACGGAAAGAGTACGGTTACCACCCTGATAGGTCAGATGCTTAAAGACGCAGGCGAGAATACTGTCGTCTGCGGCAATATCGGTAATTCTTTGTGCGGTGAGATATCGCGCATAAAAGAGGATACATGGGTCGTCCTGGAAGTCAGCTCTTTTCAGCTGGAGAGCATGAGAGAATTTAGGCCTCATGTAGCGATCATCCTGAATATAACCGATGATCATCAGGACCGCTATCGAAGTTTTAAGGACTACTTTGATGAGAAGCTCAAGATATTCCGCAATCAGGATAAGAAAGATTTTTTGATATTGAATTACGATGCCGATAATCTGAGATCTCTTAAGGATAAGGCGGCTTCAAAAGTTTTATTTTACAGCGTGTATGACAACACCAGGGATGCATACATCGAGGGCGGTTCAGTAAAATTGTTATCGGGCCGCGATATGGGGAAGGTTTTTGATATAACGGATATGAAGTTGAAGGGTTCGCACAACGTAGAGAACGTTTTAGCGTCCTGCCTCGCTGCTTCCATCGCGGGCGTAAAGATGGAATCGATGCGAAATACCATCAGCCGTTTTACCGGTTTACCGCACCGGTTTGAGACGGTAGGAACAATAGATGGGGTCGAGTATATAGACGATTCCAAAGGGACCACGGTAGATTCTACTTGCAGGGCGCTCGAATCATGCGACAGGGCCGTTATACTCATAGCAGGAGGCAGGGACAAGAATAGTGATTACAGCGTGATCAAGCAATTGGCTAAGGAAAAAATAGAATCTCTTATATTGATCGGAGAAGCAAGACATAAAATAAAGAGCGTCTTGAGCGATGTTGTACAGGTACGAGAAGCCGAAACCATGCAGGATGCCGTGGCACTGGCGCATAAGATGGCAAGGGCAGGTTCGGTGGTGCTTCTTTCTCCGATGTGCTCGAGTTTTGACATGTTCAGGGATTATAAGCATAGGGGCGATGTATTCAAAGAGGCGGTTAAGAACTTAAGGACATCATGCAAAAGCTGCGCAGCATAAGGATATCCATATT
>JAQUQN010000159.1 GCA_028716065.1 Candidatus Omnitrophota bacterium | reverse complement strand
CTCGGCGGAAAGACGACGGTATTGGGCATTAATATACTGGAATTTCCGACTCACATAGCGGGATTGCCCGTAGCAGTGAGTGTCAGTTGCCACGCCACAAGAAGCGCGGAAAAGGTCTTATGAGCCGGATGAGAATAACAACGCCTATCCAAAAAGAGATAATAAAGAAACTTAAGGCGGGCGATGAGGTTCTCCTGAGTGGAGCGATATTCACCGCTCGCGACGAAGCGCATAGAAGACTGAATCAGCTCATCGATAAAGCTAAGCGCGTTCCCATAAACCTGAAAGACGCTGTGATATATTACGCGGGACCCGCGCCGGCGTCACCAAGGCACGTGATAGGTTCATGCGGCCCGACCACAAGTTCCCGCATGGACGCATTTACCCCGAGACTCCTTAATTTGGGCCTTGGCGGTATGATAGGCAAGGGTTCAAGATCAAAGGAAGTCAGGGAAGCGATAAAAAAACATAAGAGCGTATATTTTCTGGCCACGGGCGGGATTGGAGCGTTATTATCGACCAAGGTCAAGAAGGCAAAGCCTGTTCTTTATAAGGAATTGGGTCCGGAGGCCATATATAAACTTGAGGTGAAGGATTTTCCGTTGATAGTAGGGATAGATTCGAAAGGGAGAGATTTATATGGAAAGAAAAAGTGGAAGAAAAGCGGATGAATTAAGGAAGATAAAGGTAGCGAAGAACTGCCTGGAGTATGCCGAAGGGTCATGTCTCATAGAATTCGGCGACACAAAGGTGATAGTGACCGCTTCGGTCGAGGAATCCGTACCGTCTTTCTTGAGAGGAAAGGGCTCTGGCTGGGTAACGGCCGAGTATGGCATGATACCGAGGTCCTGCAAGACGAGGGTCCCGCGGGAAGTCGCTAAGGGCAGGCCCGGCGGCAGGACCCATGAGATACAACGCCTCATAGGCCGCTCCATGCGATCGGTTGTCGACATGACGAAGATAGGTGAAAGGACCATATGGCTGGATTGTGATGTCATACAGGCCGACGGCGGAACGAGATGCGCCAGCATCACCGGAAGTTTCATAGCGCTGGCGCTGGCCATGGCAAAGATGAAGAAAGAGGGTTTGATCGAAGAGATCTCCATATCGGATTATGTCGGGGCGATAAGCGTCGGCATACTTGACGGCACGCCGGTGCTGGACCTTGATTATGATGAAGATTCGACGGCGGAAGTTGACATGAATATCGTGATGACCGGTAAAGGCAGGTTCATAGAGATACAAGGGACAGCGGAAAAGGAACCTTTCGACAGAAAGGACCTCGATATTCTAATGAGTCTTGGCGCCAAGGGGATAAAGAGGCTCGTCGAAATGGAGAAGAAGGCTTTAAAAGATATATTGAAGATATGAAAGACCTCGTCATCGCCAGCAAGAATGAGAAAAAGCTGAAAGAGCTGAAGAAGTATCTCAAGGGTTTGGGCGTCAAGATCCACCTGTTGACAGAGTTAGGCAAGACGCCACGTGTAATAGAAAACGGTGATACATTCAAGAAGAACGCGGTAAAAAAGGCGCTTACCATTTCGAGGATTACGAAAGGTTTGGTCCTTGCCGATGATTCGGGCCTTGCGGTCGATGCGCTCGGAGGATTACCCGGAGTGCGTTCTTCGAGATTTTCCGGTCCCGGCAAGAGAGACCATCAGAATAACCTGAAATTATTGCATTTACTGGGGAAGACGCCTTTTAAAAAAAGGGCCGCCCGTTTCATATGCGCAGTGGCTATCGCGGATAAGGGTAAGGTCGTAAAGGTGATAGAAGAGAATTGCAGGGGTTTGATCGCTTATGAGCTCAAAGGAAGGCATGGCTTCGGGTATGACCCGCTGTTTCTTATCCCAAAGTATAAAAAGACGTTCGGGCAACTCGGTCCCAGAATAAAGGACAGGATGAGCCACCGCGCCAAGGCTTTAAAAAAAGCGCGCAATTTCCTCAGGAAATATATTTAGGCGGTTTTTGTTCTGTGATATAATTTTGTCAAAGGACGGGAAGTAGCGCAGCTGGCTAGCGCACTTGCTTTGGGAGCAAGGGGTCGCGAGTTCGAATCTCGCCTTCCCGACCATACTTCGCCTTCAATAAGAAGGCGGCTAGAGGCTTCGTATGGCAAGCCAGCCCTACGAAGCACCTAGGCTATAACGAGTTAATTGCGAAGTAGGGTCCCTGTAGCTCAGTTGGATAGAGCATCTGCCTTCTAAGCAGAGGGTCGCCTGTTCGAATCAGGCCAGGGACGCCAATTTTACGACAGTATAAAAAGGGGACAGGCTACTTTTTGACAACAGATAAATAAAAAGTAGCCTGTCCCCTTTTTTTTATCAAAGCGCCTCAATCTCCAATCATCAAAGATTCTCTTTCGTAAACTAAAGACCACATCAGCATCATTCATATCAACACCTCCGATCAAACACAATTATACACTATTATTACGAACGACTAAAAAACGCAACTAAAAACATAAATCCAGTCTACACGAGTGGGGAATAGAATATCTAAATTAAGATATAAAAAAGAGAGTTTTATCCTTATTGACCTTTTTTTATATTATGCTATATTAGTATTAGAAATGTAAGCGCTTACATTTCTAATGGAGGTCACAATGAGACGAGGATTAGAGGGTATAGCAAAAAAGTTAGGCTTATCAATAGCCACAATCTCTCGTGCTTTGAATCCAAGCACTGAACATTTAGTTAAGGAGAAGACGAAAAAAAGGATTTTCGACCTAGTACAAAAAGAGGGGTTTAAACCTAACATAAAAGCGCGTTTTCTGGCAAAAATGAAACTCAATAATATAGTTTTGGCTTTGCCGATAGGGGTT
>JAQUQN010000158.1 GCA_028716065.1 Candidatus Omnitrophota bacterium | reverse complement strand
TATGGCAAAGGAAGCGTTTGTTAGAAATAAGCCTCACGTGAACGTCGGCACCATCGGCCACATCGACCATGGAAAGACGACGCTTACGGCAGCAATACTGGCAACACTGGCCAAGAAGGGCAAGGCCCAGGCCAAGAGCTACGCCGATATCGCGAAGGGCGGCACAGTAAGAGACGACTCCAAGATATTGACCATAGCCGTAGCCCACGTTGAATACGAGACAGACAAGAGGCATTACGCCCATATCGATTGCCCGGGCCATGCCGACTTCATCAAGAACATGATCACAGGCGCCGCCCAGATGGACGGAGCCATACTCGTGGTATCCGCCGCTGACGGCCCGATGCCTCAGACAAGGGAGCATATACTCTTAGCCAGGCAGGTCAACGTCCCTTCCATCGTAGTATTCCTGAATAAGGTGGACATAGTGGAAGACAAGGAACTGGTAGACCTGGTGGAACTGGAAGTAAGGGAGCTCCTGACCAAGTATAAATACGCGGGCGACAAGACCCCGATAATCAGAGGCAGCGCCCTGAAGGCCATGACAAGCCCCGATAATGCCGAGGCCACCAAGCCTATATTCGATCTCATGGACGCTGTAGACGCGTATATACCCACTCCGACCAGAGATATAGATAAGCCTTTCCTCATGCCCATAGAAGACGTATTCTCCATCACCGGCCGCGGCACAGTAGGCACAGGCAGGGTCGAGAGAGGCCAGATAAAGACAGGCGAGGAAGTCGAGATAGTAGGTATAAAGCCTACCAAGAAGAGCGTAGTCACAGGCGTCGAGATGTTCAGGAAACTCCTGGAATCAGGCCAGGCCGGTGACAACATAGGAGTGCTCTTAAGAGGTATTGAAAAGGCGGATATCGAGAGAGGCCAGGTACTTGCCAAGCCCGGCTCGATAACCCCCCATACCAAGTTCAAAGCCGAGGTCTACATATTGACCAAAGAGGAAGGCGGCAGGCATACACCCTTCTTCAATGGATACAGACCCCAGTTCTATTTTAGAACCACCGATGTTACCGGAGTGGTCACCCTGCCAAAAGGCACCGAGATGGTCATGCCCGGAGATAACGTCGCAGTAGAAGTAGTATTGATAACTCCCATAGCCATGGAGAAGGAATTGAGATTCGCCATACGCGAAGGCGGCCACACCGTAGGCGCGGGAGTCGTCACAGAGATAATTGAGTAAACGATGGCACAGGAAGCTATAACGCTTGAATGCACTGTCTGTAAGAACAGGAATTACTATTCAACGAAGAATAAGAAGAAGAATCCGGATAAGCTTGAATTAAGCAAATTTTGTAAATTTTGTAAGAAGCATACGCCGCACAAGGAGATGAAGTAACAGAGGAAGTCCTCGCTATAAGGGCGGGAGTCCTGGTATTAGGAGCGTCGGTTAACGGTAAACCAACGGTCTCCAAAACCGTGACTGGGGGTTCGATTCCTCCCGCTCCTGCCACCTTGATGCAGATCGGTCCTATAATAAATATATAGGTAAGGGGCAAAGGCGTAATAAAGCGATAGGTTGGTTGCTATGGCTAATAAGGTTTTTAATTTCTTCAATGAGGTGAAGCTGGAACTGGGTAAAGTGACCTGGTCCACGAAGGACGAACTGATAGGTTCCACTATAGTCGTCATTATATCCCTCGCTATATTGACTGCATTCATAGGGTTGTGCGATATAATACTGTCAACTTTAGTTAATATAATCATGTCGAGAGTCTAAATGGCGAAGCAGTGGTATGTAATACATACGCAGACGGGATACGAAGACAGGGTCAAAAAGGCCCTCGAAGCGAAGTTAAAGACCGGCATAGTCGGCGATAACGTTTCCCAGGTCCTTGTCCCGATAGAGCAGGTATCGGAGATAAAGGGCGGCAAGAAGAAGATATCGGAGCGGAAATTCTTCCCGGGATATATCCTGGTCGAGATGGAGCTCACAGACGATACCTGGTACATGATTAAAAGCATCACCGGCGTGACGGGATTCGTGGGGGCGGGATCGAGGCCCATCCCTTTAAGAGGCGATGAGATAGATACGATCCTTAAGGCAACGAAGGACGCGAGAGAGAAGCCGACGCCGAAGGTGATGTTCGAGAAGGGCGAGGCTGTCAGAGTAACGGAAGGCCCGTTCATGAACTTCAACGGAACTATAGAAGAGGCAAATGCCGGCAAGGGCAAGATAAAGGTAATGATATCGATATTCGGCAGGGCAACGCCTGTTGAATTGGAGATGTGGCAGGTGGAGAAGATATAATGGCCAAGAAAGTCAAAACAACTATTAAGCTATACTGTCCCGCGGGTAGCGCGAATCCCGCGCCGCCGATAGGGCCTGCGCTTGGTCAGCATGGTCTGAATATCATGGAGTTCTGCAAACAGTTCAACGCAAAGACGCAGAACCAGGAGGGGTTGACCCTCCCCGTAGTAATCACGGCATACGAGGACAGGACCTTTACCTTTATTATCAAGAGCCCGCCGTGTTCGGTCCTGCTCAAGAGGGCGTGCGGCGTAGCCAAGGCGAGCGGCGTACCCAACAAGGAGAAGGTCGGCAAGGTCACGATAGATCAGATAAAAGAGATAGCGAACCTGAAGATGAAGGACCTGAACGCGCCGAATATGGATAAGGCGATAAATATCATCAAGGGAACGGCGCGCAGCATGGGGATCGACGTAGAAGGTTAATATAATGATGAAAATATCCAAAAAGATGAAGGCGATAAACGCCTCGTTCGATAAATCGAAATCATATAAGCTTAAAGAGGCGATCGCCATAATCAAGAAGACGCCGAAGAGAAAATTTGACGAGACGCTTGAAGT
>JAQUQN010000157.1 GCA_028716065.1 Candidatus Omnitrophota bacterium | reverse complement strand
GTGCATGCCGCCCTGTAGATCTAGCCCAAGGTTTATCTTTCCTTTTTGGAGTACCTTGCCGTCTTTGTCCTTCACGGTGAAAGGCGGCAATATCATCATCACGCAAACTATGATAAGCGCTATAATACCCAACAGCTTCCATTGAAGACCCTTATTCATCTCTTACTCTCCTTAGTTTCGAAACCTCTCAAGATCGTAGGGCAGGTTTAAACCTGCCCTACGATATATACTGCTTAATTATACATTCGCTGCCCGCTTCATCCTTGCAATGCAGTTCTTCTCCACATCGATCTTAACGTTATCATCGACCTTTAGAGTGACAGCGGTATCTTTGACATTGACTACCGTACCGTGTATGCCTCCGGTCGTAATAACTTCGTCGTTCTTCTTAAGAGCCGCTATCATCTTCTTCAACGCGTCCTGAGCCTTTTTTTGAGGCCTTATCAGCAAGAAGTAGAATATTATAAATATGAATATAACCGGCATCAAACTTACTATCGGATTCTGCGCTCCACCCATCTCTACACCTTCCCTTTCAAATTTGCGAAGCAAATTTGATCCTGATCCGCCGTCTCCGACCCTACGGGTCGTAGACCCGGAGGGAAGGCGGAGAAGGATCTCTCAACTTCTTTTATACCTTTTCGCGAACTCTTTCCTAAAACTCTCGAAGCAATCGTCCCTAATTGCCTGCCGCGATTTCTGTATGAGTTTAACATAAAAATGTATATTATGCAATGATACCAGTCTCAAACCCAGGATCTCCTCTGTGTTGAAGAGATGCCTTATATATGCCCTGGTATGAAGCCTGCACGCCATGCATTCACAGTCCTTGTCTATAGGGTTGAAGTCCTCTTTATATGCGGCGTTACGAAGCTGGAGTTCTCCGTTCCATGTGAAGGCCTGGCCATTCCTCCCGTTCCTGGTAGGCACGACGCAATCGAACATATCTATGCCATTGGAGATAGCTTCCAGAATGTCCACAGGTGTTCCCAGACCCATAAGGTAGCGCGGCCTCTCTTCCGGCAATAGAGACGCGGTATATGAAGATATCTCATGCATTAAATTCTGCGGCTCGCCTACGCTGACTCCGCCTATAGCATATCCATCGAACCCTATTGACAGGAGATCCTCGGCCGCTTTCTTGCGAAGGTCAGGATAAGTGCTTCCCTGAACTATTCCGAAGAGTAATTGGCCGTAAGCTTGCCCCGAACCCGAACGCAGTGAGTGGTTCGGGGTATTGCGTAAAGAATCTTTTGATCTACGCGCCCACCTTGTAGTCAAAGCAAGTGACTGTTCAACATAATCACGGGCGGCGGGATAGTGGACGCACTCATCGAAGGTCATCATTATATCACTGCCCAGAACCTCCTGTATCTCGATCGCTTTCTCCGGGGTGATAAAGTGCTTCGAGCCGTCTATATGAGAAGAGAACTCGGCCCCCTCCTCGCTGAGTTTACGAAGTTTTGCGAGACTGAATACCTGATAACCGCCCGAGTCGGTAAGTATCGGCTTTTGCCACCCCATAAACCTATGCAGTCCGCCTGCCTTCTTTATTATATCGAGCCCGGGCCTCAAGTTCAGATGATAGGCATTGCCGAGTATTATCTCGGCACCGCATTCCAAGAGTTCATCGTTCGATATAGCCTTCACCGTGCCTTGAGTGCCTACCGGCATAAAGACAGGAGTATTCACCTCTCCGTGCGCCGTTTGCAGCACACCCAGCCTTGCTTTCGACCCCTTGTCTTTATGAATAAGTTTAAACATTTTTTACAGTATCAACATCGAATCGCCGTAACTAAAGAATCTGTATCTTTCTTCTATAGCCTTATGATACGCCTCGAATATAAAGTCTTTACCCGCGAACGCGCTCGTCAGCAGCATGAGCGTGGATTTCGGGAGGTGGAAATTAGTAATGAGATGATCTACGATCTTGAACTTGAATCCCGGATAGATAAAGAGATCGTTATCCCCTTCCGTCTTGCCATCGCGGGCCCAGAATTCCAAGCTTCTTGCCGAAGTAGTACCCACGGCAAAAACCCTGCCTCCGTCTTTCTTTACGCTCTTGACGGTCTCTATGGTCTCCGCCGGGATATTAAAATACTCTCTATGCATCTTATGCGATTCGACTTCGTCTGTCTTGATGGGAGCGAATGTTCCATAGTTCGTATGTAAAGTTACATATGCCGACCGTACACCTATGACCGCTAATCGATCCAGTATCTCTTTCGTGAAATGAAGTCCCGCTGTCGGACTTGCTGTGGCGCCCTCTTTGGCAGCATATACGGTCTGATAAGCGCTTCTATCGTCCGGCTCATCAAGCCTATCGATATATGGAGGCAACGGCATGTGGCCTGACTCAAGTATCTCTTCAATGGGCCGGTTGAATTTAATATATCTTCCGACTTCTCCCCTGCCCAGAACTTCGGCTTCGGCACCGGATTCTAAAGTTACCTTTTCGCCTTCCTTAAGCCTCCCCGAAGGCCTCACCAGCGCCTCGCAAACCGGACTCTTCTTTTCCAGGAGAAATAATTCGACTTTACCGCCCGTCTTGCGTCTGCCGAATAGCCGCGCGCGGATCACCTTGGTATCATTAAGTACCAAAAGGTCGCCTTTATTAAAATAGCCGGAGATATCCTCGAAGCTTTTATGGGTTATCGATCGCTTTTCTCGATCGAGCACCATGAGCCTGCACTTATCCCGCTCCTTGAGAGGATATTTCGCAATCAATTCCTTTGGTAGATCGTAATCAAATTCAGAAAGCTTCATTTCTTCCTCAAAACCTAAGCCTCGTTATGTTCCGCACAAGCCACCAAATATGGTGGCATGAAGAATGTTCCCCCT
>JAQUQN010000156.1 GCA_028716065.1 Candidatus Omnitrophota bacterium | reverse complement strand
GCTCTATATTTTCGGAGGCCTCTATTATGGCGGCAGGGCCGGACTTCGTCCCCTTGATATATGTCGTGGTCTTTTCATAAGGGGCCTGCACGATGGCTACCTTGGCCTTCTTGAAACTCGCGTAATCTTCTCCGAGAGCCGCGAAATTTTTCGACGGCGTCTGGGAGTTATTCGATGGTGTTATTATTATCTTCTCTTCCATATAAGGTTCCCTATCGTCATTTAGAGCCCAATGTAGAGGTAAGGGCCAGTATCTTCTCCGCACGGTTTTCGTCAAGAGTTCCCACGCCGCAACTGGGAGTGACCAGTGACGAGACGACCTTCTTGTCGATGCCCTTCTCCGAAAGAAGTTTCATGTCGTCCTTCAGCCTTGCCCTCAGCGTCTTCTCCGTCTCTTTGTCGATGGCGTCGGAACTCGGCACTATACCCCACGCTATAGACCCTCCCCTTTTCAAGAATGCGTCTATATCGCGCGAGTAAAGAGAGAACTCTTTCATGAAATTATATGCGTCGAAACTTAATATATCAATACCGCGCTTCAGGAGAAAACCCCAGTCCGTATTTCCGCAGCAGTGTAATCCGGCAAGGGCGCCTTCGGCCTTGATGCACTCTACGAGCTCATCCAACCTCTTGGCCACCTCTTCTTTATTTATGTTCACGTAACTAGAACCGATGGAGACCAGGTACGGCTCGTCTATGAATATTATCACCTTAGGGAATAAGGCCTTCAGCTTCTTTATCTGCCAGCGCGCCTTCATCATGAGGACCTTCGTCAGTATTTCAAAAAGGTCTTTATCGTAAATGACCGATTTTTTGTGCTCATCCGTAAGTGAAAGCCCATAACTCACCGGCCCGGTTATGTGGCCTTTGATGAATTTTATATCCTTGCCGTTACTTTTAAAATAATCCAGAAATTCGTAAAGGCCGGCGGCGTAATCTTTGGAAATCTTGAAAAATTCCAGATCACCGTCGACGTATTTCGCGTAAACATTTTCGATGTCGGCCGCGACGCGGGATGTATCTATGTGAAATTTCTTGTTATTCTCGTCGAGGACCAATCCAGGCAGGCATTCGGAAAACTGGACATACATGCTTTCGAGAAAAGACCTTCTTGGAAGCTGCGGCCAGAAAGGAATCCTCAAGAAATTATCTAGAATTACTTGGCAGGCTTTCTTTGAGTCTCTGAATGGAACACTACCTATACCCGTTGCGTCAAAGTTAAATGTCAATTTATCTGTTTCGCCTCCCACTCGCTAAGGCGCTTTATCCTCTTGAGCATGTTGGGATGCGTGCTCAAAAGTTCCATCAACCTGTTTCCGAAATTGAGCGAGACCTTCTTGTCCTGAAGAACCTTAAGCTCATAGTCGGATATTGTCCCGGACCTGTCCAGGTCAAGCTGCCTTAAATCGTTGAACTCGCTCGCCGCCCGTGAGGGGTCATTCACGAAAAACGCCTTCAGTCCTTCGGCGTCCTTTATCGCCTCCTTATTCATCCTGGCAGAGCCATAGACCAACTTGTATAACGCCGACGCCAGGCGCGACGGCTTGTTACCCAGATCGATCGAACCTTTATCGGCGAAATACTCCCTGATCCTTGAAGCATACAATACCAGAAGATTCGTCAGAAAGTAAAATACGAAGGCCATCAATCCTACGAGCGCTGTGTTGCCTCCTCCGCTCCTCTGGCGCCTTCCTCCGAAAAAGAGAAATTGCCAGGCGATCCTGTAAAGTATCATCGGAATGACCGAAAGTATGGTTATTGTGAGGACGTCTCTATTCTTTAGATGGCTCATCTCGTGGCCGAGCACTGCCCTCAGTTCTTCCTGATCCAGAAGCTTGAGTATGCCTTCGGTCACGCAGATCCTTCCGTCCTTGCGCGTGCGGCCGAAAGCAAAAGCGTTGGGGATCGATATTTGCGCTATACCTATCCTTGGAACGGGAATCCCGGCCCTCTCGGCCAGGGAACGTATCATGCCGTGAAGTTCGGGATATTCGCTATCCTTTATATATCTTACACGCATCGACCATTCTACTATCTTCGGCCCGAGCATGTACTGCGCGAACATTATTACAAAGGAGAGGATGAGGTAAAAATAAAAATTGCTTACCCCCAGAGAATAGCTCACCATCGAGATGATGGCATAGATGACGGCAAACATAACCGCCATCAGTAAATACATCCTTACTTTAAGCCACCACATCGAATACCTCCCTGCCACTTAGAACTGCGTCTGTACCTTCAAGACCCACTCCTGGTAAGCGGTCGTATTCTTTCCCCAGAGAGTGGCGCCGTACTGGAATTCCAGGTTGAACAACTTGTTGCCTTTCCTTAAGACGCTGTCACCACCGAATATGGCCCATACGAATCCCAGGCGGCCTATGCCGTAGCTCTCCTTTATGCTGCCCGTACCAGGATTACACTTATATCCGTCTATTTCGCCTTTCAACAAAAGCCAGTTGAACGGCCAGACACCGCCCTCCACAAAATACGGGATGTCGCCACAGACATGCCTCGTTCTCCATCGGTAACCGGTCTCGGCACCGACATAACACGGCAATTTGTAACTGGGCGTAATGGGTACATCGAAAGTTTTTCCTATCAGTATCCTCTGTTCGACAGCATCATCACCATAACCGATCGATGGCTGGTTTTGAAAAGCAGGATCGTCCCCGTGAAAATTTCCGTAGCCGGGATATATGAAGACCTTTGTCTGCGTGCTCAAGACGAACGGTTTTTCCATCAGACGAACCCTGCCGCCTAATTTAATATTGGTGATGCCGTGGTGCTTTCTGGAAAAATCCTCTCCCCAGGCAATTGGCCTTCCATACTCTTTGTAATGGCCTTCTTTGTATTCTATCGAAAAC
>JAQUQN010000155.1 GCA_028716065.1 Candidatus Omnitrophota bacterium | reverse complement strand
GCGAAAGAAATAGTAGCTATCGCATGCCGCATCAGGCCCGACCAGGCGACGCTGGTGCCGGAGCGCAGGATGGAAGTTACCACTGAAGGCGGTCTGGACGTAAAGAAGAACCTGGCCAGGATAAAGGCCGCATGCGCGAGGCTCAAAAAAAGCGGTGTGGTGGTAAGCCTTTTCATAAATCCTTCGAAGGATCAGATAGACGCTTCCCTCAAGTCCGGCGCTGAGATCATAGAATTACATACAGGCGAATACGCGAATGCCGGGACGGACCGGCAGAAGCAGTTGGAACTTGAGAAACTGAAAACAGCCGCCGACTACGCGGTGGGGCTGGGACTCGAGGTGAATGCGGGCCACGGCCTGAATTATGATAATACGAGAGACGTTGCTGCGATAAAAGGTATGCACGAACTCAATATCGGCCACTCTATAATAGCCAGGGCGGTCTTTACCGGTCTGGGGCAGGCCGTCAGGGACATGCTGGAGCTTGTGAGATGATATTCGGCACGGGAGTCGACATAGTAGAAGTCTTCAGGATGAGGGACGCCATAAATAAATGGGGCATGAACTTCCTGTCAAAGATATTTACCGACAGGGAGATGGACTATTCGAACGCGAGGAGATTTTCGCATCAGCATTTCGCCGCGCGTTTTGCCGCAAAGGAAGCGGTCTTCAAGGCGTTCGGTGAAGGCCGGAAGTCTCCCATGAAATGGACCGATATTGAGGTCCTCAATAACGGCGACGGGAAGCCTGCCATAGAATTTCACTCCACGGCGCTGGAATTGAAGAAGCAGAAGAGAATAGACAAGGTGATAGTGAGCATGTCCCATTCGAAGAATTATGCAGTGGCCAATGCCATACTTTTAAGGAAAAGGAAGAAGGCTTGATAGCGATAAAGGATGTCATCTCAAGATTTCCCAAAAGGTCGCACCTTTCGCACAAAGGCGATTTTGGCCACGTGCTGGTCCTGGCAGGTTCGTCTGGATACACGGGTGCCGCTTATCTGACGAGCCAGGCGTGTGTCTTGTCCGGCAGCGGGTTGGTCACGCTGGCGGTCGGGAAGGGCATATATCCTATAATGGCGTCGAAGCTAACGGAAGTGATGGTAAGACCGTTCTTCGAGACCAAAGATTCATCTTTGAGCCTTCTCGCAGAGAAGGAACTGATAAGTTTCAGCTCACGGTGCGATGTTCTGGCAATGGGGCCGGGGCTCTCGCAGAATAAAGAGACGCAGCATCTGGTGAGGAACCTCATATCGAAGCTGAGCCTGCCGGCCGTCCTTGATGCCGATGCCGTAAATGCATTCGCGGGCCATCTTGACGTCCTGAAGGCGGCGCGTACGCCGCTCGTCCTCACGCCGCATCCCGGAGAGATGGCGCGATTGATCGGAAAAGAGGTGAACCAGGTTCAGGATGACAGAAAAGATATTGCGTTAACCTTCGCCAGTGAGTATAATACCGTCCTGCTATTGAAGGGTTACGAGACGATAGTCGCCAGTCCCAAGGGCGAATTTTATATCAATGAGACCGGGAATCCCGGCATGGCATCGGGCGGGGTCGGCGACGTCCTGACAGGCATGATAGCAAGTTTCGTGGGGCAGAAGATAGATCCTTTCTCGGCGGCGATAATGGGTGTCTATTTTCACGGCCTTGCCGGCGACATGGCGGCTAAAGAAAAGGGATATTTGAGCCTCATAGCGACCGATCTTTTAAATAAATTACCGGAAGTATTAAAGACGCTAGCGTAGCTCAGCAGGCAGAGCAGGGGTTTTGTAAACCTCAGGTCGGGGGTTCGATTCCCTCCGCTAGCTCCAAATTCGCCGAAGGCGAATTTGATCCTGAGCGAGCCATGAAATCCGACGAATAGGAGGATTTCAGGCGAAGTGAAGGACCTTAAGCATGCAACAGAAATCGTGGTCGGTTTATATTGTAGAATGCCGGGATGGTCGATTGTATACAGGTATTTCGAATGATATAATAAAAAGGGTAGAAGCGCACAATAAAGGCAAAGGTTGTAGATTCACCAGGTACAGATATCCCGTGAAATTAGTTTATCGTGAAGAGTGCGGTGCAAAATCCGATGCGCGTAAACGAGAGATAGAGATCCAAGGATTTTCTCGACTCAAGAAATTAAAATTGATAGATTCGATTTAGGTGTTTTGCAAAAAGGTCCTTCAGCGCCTACAATGCTCCTGTTGGTCGCATTGTTTAACGGCGCTTCAGGATCAAATTTACTTCGTAAATTTGGTGAGGTACCAGAGTGGCCAAATGGACCAGACTGTAAATCTGGCGGCGCAAGCCTTCGGTGGTTCGAATCCACCCCTCACCACCATTCTTCGGTTTCACTGCGACCGACGTGACATAGACTTGGTAAGTCTTGTGAAACCTCAGAATTTCAAAGGGGAAAACGTAGTTTTCCCCTTATGACGCTCGTCCCGCCAGGCTTGCTCCGCAAGCCTAAGCGGCGAGACTCACTGTATCCCCTTTCCTTAAAGGAAATGTGGAGTAGCATATAAGGTTGCTTTACATAAGAGAAGGGGAAATATTCCCCTTCTCTTATGATATCTTAACCCCTTTACATAGGTGCCACTTCGTGGCCTAGATAATTACCAGGGGTAGCTTCCGCCTTCGGCGGTGAATGTGTTTCGTAGAAGACATGCTTTGGCGGATTTCGGGCATGAGTTGTTTAGAGAGGGGTTTAGCCCTCAACAGTCTTGTCTGTGCTAATAGATGAGCTGTAGTGTTTCAGAGATGTTATTCAGTGGCGGGGTAGCTCAGTCTGGCAGAGCAGTCGGCTCATACCCGGCGTGTCACTGGTTCAAATCCAGTCCCCGCTACCAATTTTTCGGCTTCACTGCGGCCAACGCGTAGACAACGTGGTAAGCCTTGT
>JAQUQN010000154.1 GCA_028716065.1 Candidatus Omnitrophota bacterium | reverse complement strand
GACCTTCATGAAGATGGATATCGCCGGCGCGCTCAATATCGGCCTCGCCTCGGTCATATTTATTTTTGTATTTATGGACATATTTGATACGGTCGGGACGCTGGCGGGCGTCGGTGAACTGGGCGGGTTCATGAAGAACGGGAAACTGCCGCGGGCCGGAAAGGCGATGTTCGTCGATGCGGCCGGCACATGCCTGGGAGCCGCTTGCGGCACGCCCACTATCACGAGCTATATAGAGAGCGCGTCGGGCATAGCGGCAGGAGGGCGTTCGGGTTTCACAAGCGTAGTGACGGGCCTGCTTTTCCTGCTTTCGATATTCTTCTTCCCAGTCATAAAAATGATAGGAGGGGGGATCCAGGTGGGGGATGTGCTCCTGAGCCCGGTTACCGCCCCGGCGCTGATAATAGTCGGCTGCATGATGATGCAGTCCATAACAAAAATAGAGTGGAAGGACTTCACAGAAGCCGTCCCGGCGTTCCTCGTAATAATAATGATGCCCCTGACCTTCAGCATAGCCTCGGGCGTAGCGATAGGGTTCATCAGCTACGCCGCTATCAAGCTCTTCAGCGGGAAGGGAAAAGAGGTGTCTTGGCTCGTCTATCTCCTCGCCGCGCTCTTCATCCTCCGCTTCATCTACCTCCAAGCAAGATAAGGGGCCATACACTTAGGGGACACACCTCCAAAGTGTAATAATTTGAAAGAAAGTTATCTCCTTTTTCGTCTATTAAGTATAGAAAAAAAGGAGGTTTTTTTATGCCAAGAAAACCCAGATGCCTAGTTGATGATGGTTTTTATCACATTATGAGTAGGGGCCATAATAAGTGTAAGTTATTCCATTCCCGGAAAGATTATGAAAAATATAGAAGCTTGATAATTGAGCATAAACAAGCATTCCCTTGTGATATCTACCATTATTGCCTTATGCCTAACCATGCTCACATTTTACTTAAAATAAAATACGGAAATGATTTGCCATGTTTCATGAAGCAGGTAAACCAGAATTATACAAATTATTATAAGAAATCATATGGGTTAACCGGTAACCTGTTTCAAGGCAGATATAAAGGTCTTATAATAGAAACAGACGGGTATTTATTGGAATGCGGCAGGTATATAGAAAGGAATCCCCTTAAATCGGGGCTGGAGGACGATCTATCACAATATTTTTTTTCGAGCTTCAACTTCTACACAAGGGGGGAGAGAGATGAGATACTGACTCCGAACCCGTTATATTTGGAGCTATCTCGGTCAGAAGAAGAGAGAAGGAGGCATTATAAGGAATATGTGCTTAAAGAAAGGCTGGAGGATCATGTTAAAGACAGCAATTCAGGATGGGGGGATGTCTCATAGCCATAGGTGTGTCCCCTAAGTGTATGGCCCCTTATTTTTTTATTGACAAGTTATTGTTATTATGATATTTATAATATCAAATATATAAAGCATAAATATAGTAGTTATTGTATATACAATAACTCTGTGAGGGAAAAGCTCTATAATATGGGCATGAAGCAGAAGCTGATATCCGCGCAGGAGATCATCAAGAAGTACAGTATTACCTACCAGACTGTCAACCATTACACGAACTTCGGCTTGATCAACGTTATCACGAAGAAATCCAACGTCCGGCTTTACGATGAGGAAGAGGTGGACCGTCGCCTCACGAAGATCATCCAGCTTGCCGGCGCGGGTTTCCCGCTGCGCCTAATAAGGAAGACCCTGAACGACGAGCTTGCGGTAAAGGTCAATAACGCGGGAACAGGTGGCGCATGAGCTACTATAAGATAATAGGGCTGGATAAAGAGCCGTTCTCGACAAGCCCGGACCCGGAATTCTTCTACCAGTCGATGGAACATAAGTCGGCGCTCTACAGGCTGCGCATAGCCATAGAGCTGAGGAGGGGCTTAAGCCTTGTACTGGGAGACGTCGGGACCGGCAAGACGACCCTAAGCAGGAAGCTCTCGCAACTGCTGTCCGAAGACCGGGGGCTGGTCATAGCGATGGTCCTTAATCCCATATACGAATCCGAAAAACAATTTCTTGCAGACCTTGCGGAGCGCTTTCATATTGTGGTGGACTCGGGGAATGAGAGCGCTCCAACGTTATTGGACTACATGAAAGCGATAGAGAGGTTCCTGTTCGAGAAGGGTGTACAGGAAGACAAGACCGTCGTGCTCCTGATCGACGAATCGCAGAAACTCAGCGAGCCGTGCATGGAGATACTGCGCACATTGCTGAATTACGAGACGAACGAATACAAGATACTCCAACTGATACTTATGGGGCAGATGGAGCTGCTGCCGCGCATAAGCAGGATAAATAACCTCTGGGACAGGATAGCGGTCAAGTATTTCATAAACCCGCTTGAAGAGGAAGAGGTCCGGGAGCTCATAAATTTCCGCCTGCACATGGCAGGCTATGTTTCCAGGCATCCGCTCTTTAATGATGCGGCGGTAAGAGCTGTCTATAACCATACGCAGGGATATCCTCGCAAGATCGCGATGCTCTGCCATGATGCGCTCGAATATATCGTCATGCATAACAGGGAAACAGTCGACAGGGAAGTCGTGCATGACCTGATACAACGCGAAATGAAAGCGGTGCAGGCATTCCGCTATGTTTCGCAGGCGGCAGGTTAAATGGCGGACAAAGTATTGCCCGAAGAGAGATTGTTCAACATAATCAAGGACGGGAAAGATTCCGGCTCCGGTGGTGAAGTTTCAAAACCGAAGAAGGCCTCGACGGACCTCGGGGGGATGAAGAAAATCTTCGGATCTTTGAAACTTCACCCCGGCGCTAATAATATAGAATCGAAATCCGTGAACAGGGTGTTATCGGTGCTGCTCGTGCTGGTCGCCGTATTCTTCGTCTATTACCTGTTTACGACGCGCCCCGACGTGGAAAAGATAATAAAATCGGCGCCTGGAGCGAATCCTGCGCCGATACCGGAGATAG
>JAQUQN010000153.1 GCA_028716065.1 Candidatus Omnitrophota bacterium | reverse complement strand
TGCTCTTCCGATCTCAGGATCTCGAAAGCCCATCCCAGCTTGCGAATATAGCGCAGGATGCCCCCGTTGTAAAGATAACGAACCTGATCTTGGCGGAAGGCGTCAACTATAGGGCGAGCGATATCCTGATAGAACCGCTCGAGAATGAGGTTCGTGTAAGATACAGGGTGGATGGGGTTCTGCAGGATGCCAAACGCCCGCCAAAAGCGCTTCATAATCCTATAGTATCGCGCCTGAAAGTCATGTCATCGCTCGATATAGCCGAGAGGAGGCTCCCTCAAGACGGAAGATTTAAAGTGAGACTCCATGGCCAGGAAGTGGATTTCAGGATATCGGTTTTGCCATCCAGTAAAGGTGAAAAGGTTGCGTTGAGGATTCTCGATAAATCTCAGGCGACTCTCGATCTGGATAAATTGGGATTCGATAAGAAATCCCTTGAAGAGCTGAAACAGGGCGCCATGAAACCTCACGGCATGATACTTATATGCGGGCCCACAGGCTGCGGAAAGACCACGACGCTCTATTCTATCCTCGAATATATAAACTCGCCGGAAGACAATGTGATAACCGTTGAAGACCCCGTAGAGTATATCATCGATGGAATAAACCAGGTGACTTCCAAGCCTAGCATAGGCCTTACTTTCGCGAGTGCCTTGAGATCGATATTAAGGCAGGATCCCGACATAATAATGATAGGTGAGATACGTGATTTTGAAACGGTGGACATAGCGATCAAGGCGGCGCTCACCGGGCATCTGGTCTTGAGCACGCTTCATACGACTACAGCGGCCGGATCCGTGACGAGGCTAATAAACATGGGTGTTGAACCATTCTTAATGACATCCTCTATCATACTTGTGGGAGCGCAGAGGTTAGTCAGAAAGATATGCCCCAATTGCAAAGAGCCGTATGAATTGGATGCCGAGATAGCCGAAGGTTATGGCATAAAGACGAGCGGCAAGAAAGCCACGCTTTATAAAGGGAAGGGCTGTGAGGTATGCCACAATACGGGTTATAAAGGAAGGATCGCTTTGATAGAGGTATTAACTCTCACCCCGAAAATAAAAGAACTCATTTTGAAGAGTGCCCAGGAGTATGAGATATCCGACGCTGCCAGGCTGGAGGGAATGAAGACCCTGAGAGAAAATGGCATTGCTTTCGCGTTAGAGGGCATCACGACCCTCGATGAAGTTGTTCGTGTTACTGTTGGTGACCAGGATATTGGAGCGGAATAGGCTATGACAGGATCCCTGAGAGATAAGCTTATGGATATTCTTATAAAAGGCAATCTCATGAAGAAGAGAGACCTCGATAAGGCCATAGAGATACAGAAGATATCGGGGGGGAGCCTTGGCAAGATACTAGTCGACCAGAATCTGATTTCTCAACAGTCTCTTATGGTCGCGGTGAGCGCGCAATTGGACATTCCTCCCATAAACATCTCCAAATACAAGATAGATAAGGAAGTATTGAAGCTCATTCCCGAAAAGGTGGTGAGACAATATTCTGTCCTGCCTTTGTCCAAGATAGGAAATGTCCTGACGGTAGTTATGTCAGACCCGTTAAATATATTCGCGATAGATGATATAAAGATGATAACGCACTTTAAGGTGGATATTGCTATGGCTCCCGAAAGCGATATAAAGGAAGCCATAAATTCTTATTATGGCGGCACCGCGCATGTTCAGGAGATATCGAAGATACTTGAAGGTATCAATCCGGAAGATGATATGGAGGTTATCGAAGAAGAGAAGATAGATGTAAGCGAAATTACGGAAGAGAGCCAGAAGGCTCCGATAGTGAAGGTCGTGAGCCTCATATTGAACGAGGCCATAAAGAAGAGAGCCTCGGACATTCATATCGAGCCGTGCGAGAAGTTCCTGAAAGTAAGATATAGGATAGACGGAAGCCTGCACGATGTTCTCACGCTGCCAAAGAAGAATCAGAACGCCGTAATAGCGCGGTTGAAGATAATGTCCAGGCTTGACATAACCGAGACCAGGATGCCGCAGGACGGACGTTTCAAGATAAGTTTCGAAGGTAAGGAGATAGACTTCAGGGTATCCATTTTGCCCGTAACCTTCGGCGGAAAAGTTGTTATGAGGATATTGGATAAGTCCAGCATAAGTATAGGATTGGATAAACTGGGATTCTTGCCGGGGCCGTTAAGTACATTTAAGACCGCGCTCGATCGTCCTTACGGGATGATACTCGTCACCGGTCCTACGGGAAGCGGCAAATCCACGACGCTCTACTCCATAATAAGCCAGCTTAACACGCCGGAACGCAATATCATAACGCTCGAGGATCCTGTAGAATACGAAACCGAGGGAGTTACGCAGATACCTGCCAGGCCCGAGATCGGGTTGACCTTCGCCGCGGGGTTAAAAGGTATCTTGAGGCAAAGCCCCGACATAATAATGGTGGGAGAGATCCGTGATTTTGAAACGGCGGATATAGCCATAAAGGCGTCTCTTACGGGACAGCTCATATTAAGCACTCTGCATACCAATGACTCCGCTGGAGCGATAACGAGGCTCATAGATATGGGCGTTGAGCCGTTTCTTGTGGCATCGAGCCTTATAATGTCTTCGGCTCAGAGGCTGATGAGAAAGATATGCGATAATTGCAAGGAAGAGATGGAGATAGTCCCGGAAGTCCTTGAGAGGCTCGGGATAGACCACGGTATCCTCAAGAAGAAAGGTGTAAAGAATTTTTATAAGGGCAGAGGCTGTTCGCGCTGTAATGATACCGGGTACTATGGGAGGGTAGGGATACTCGAGACCCTTTTGATAGACGATCCCGTGAGAAATCTGATAATGAAGAGAGCGTCAAGTGATCAGATAAAGGAGTACGCTATAAAAGAGAAGGGTATGATGACGTTGAGAGATAATGCATTCGAGAATTGTATGAAGGGCGTTACGACGCTCGAGGAGACGTTAAGAGTTACTTCGGAGGATTAGTC
>JAQUQN010000152.1 GCA_028716065.1 Candidatus Omnitrophota bacterium | reverse complement strand
TGCTAATTATAACAATAGGGATAGGAAATGTCAATCGGCGAGGAGCCCTAATAATCTCTCCATAATTCTTTATCTACATGCTGGGTAAGGTATTCCTGGGCCTTACTGGGAGGGGGGGTAGGAAAATGCTGATATATGACGGCGTGGGCTATCTCATGCGCCAGGACGCCGTCCGTGGCCTGGTCGATAGATATCCTGATAGATTTCGTCTTATTGTCATATACGGCGATCTTATTCTCTTCTAACGGGCCTCTTTGAAGGTAAATCTTTACTTTAAAATTTCGCGGCCGTATCTCCAGTATATCTTCAACCCGCTCGACTATCCTGTCTATCGACTTAGCCCCTTCCCGGATATCGGAAGAGGCTTCGGCCTTGCGGCCATTGATGTGCCAGATAAAATCGTTCAAATCCTGATCTTGGGTATAGTGAATGGCCGTATATCGTGTCTTGAGGACGTTATCGGCTTCTCCGGAATAGCCTATTACCTGCAGGAGACATATCGATAAAAAAGAACTTAAAAATAGTCTTTTTATCATTCAAGAATAACTTTATTCGAGAGCGCCGCCATCGCTTTTCCACTCACCCACTCCGGCGCCATTCAAGGTATTCTCGACATCACAATATTGTCCGGTAGCGGCGCCTTCGAATGTCGTATTGTTCGGCCCTACCCCATTTACTACATCCGCGCGCCATTGGCCATTGGACCACTGTGTTCCCTGAAGCGTAGCGACATAGGAGCCATCGCTCACATCGACAGACCACGTATCGCTCGGCGTGGATGGCGGGCTGAACGAGCCCTGTATTATAGCTGCCCATATTCCGTTTTGTGCGGCCGCGGATGCGCCATATAAATTCATGTCCATTGTCGCGCTTATCGCCCCGCCTGTAGTAAAACTCCCGGAACCGGCCATGTTGATCGGCCCATAGACGATGTTTATGGGGATGCTCACCGAACTGGCCAAAGCCTGTATGCCGGCATCAAGGGTCGAGAGATCCATGGTATTAAGAATGGGTATTTCCTCCACCCATTCTCCGCCGCCTGCTCCACCCCACGTTCCCATACTATTATCAAATGGATCCTCGGCATAGGTGCCCAATATTATACCTGAATCCAACTCTTTCCCTATTGTGCCCCCGGAGATCTCTCCGTCAGGGGACAAGCCTAAATAGATGCCTTTGAGTTTTCCCTGCATGATATTACCAACCCAATTTGTTCCTTCAACTTTTCCAAACCAGCAACCGTCTATCCTATCAACATCCTTGGCTAAACCTGCAACGTCCAGTGTCCAGGAATAAACATCGGACGTGGTGTACCCCGCGTCTAGCTGATAACTACCCGCCATGGTTACAAACCAGCTTCCGTAGCCGAGGCCTTCTTCCGACTCACTTCTTTTTCCATCGATAATATCCTCCGTTTTAATGGTTCCTATATCATATTCGCCTTCGCCAAGAGCCTTCAAAGTGCCGGAACCGATACCCTCGAGAAATTTATCGCTCGCCATTAACTCAAGGAAGAATGCCTCTAATGTGGTCATGTCGAACGGCAGGTTGACAAAAAGGCCGGCGAGCTCATTCTGTAGCGCCAGTAAGCTATCCGGATCGAGAATAAGATATGGCATGGAATCGCCTGAAACATTAGGATCGAAGAGATATACCATAGTCCCTTCGGGCGAGGAGTAACCTTCCAGACCGCCTCCCGGCGTCCATCCTTCAGAGAACATCTGGCGCAGCCCTTCAGGTGTATATACAGGGTTTGAAACGACACCGCTGTCATTGGAAAAGGCGTTCATGCCCGGGCCGACCGTAGTGGTGGTGCCGCTCAAAGTATTGGTCAGGAATCCCGCGCCGCCTTCAAAGAACAACATAGTTATGTTCGGGGATACCTGCACCACGATTATCGTTCCGCGCGCACCGCAGACGGCCGTGGGGGTTTTTATCTCGAATTTGGAATTTCCCTTGAGGTTTTCGACG
This sequence comes from Candidatus Omnitrophota bacterium, assembly GCA_028716065.1. Classification (GTDB taxonomy): domain Bacteria; phylum Omnitrophota; class Gorgyraeia; order 2-01-FULL-45-10; family 2-01-FULL-45-10; genus JAQUQN01. The sequence goes on along the minus strand of JAQUQN010000152.1, from coordinate 1,017 downwards.
CGCGCCCTGACGCTGCCTATGGTCACTTCGAATATATTTTCATATTCACCGGTAACGGGATTCACGATCAGTCTTATTATCTTGATCTTGCTCTTGGGTTTCAGATTTACCGCGTTGTCATTATCCAGCCTTATTTCGACCAGGCCATTCTCACCGGTCTCTATGATATCTCCCTCTTTGACGACTTCCATCAGCTGCGCCTTGTGGGTATTATCCAGGTCCTTATTCGTTATCTTCACGTCCCCGGAAAATTTGGCTATCATGCCTTTTATGACGCTGACTTCACCGGTGGATTCGACAGGCCGCGGCACGTCCGTATCCATTTCGTGCATCTTCTTTTCGATCTCCATGTAGGTCCTGGGACCTTGAGGTTTTTCCTCAAGCGGCACCAATACACTCTTTCCCGCCGGGACAACCAGATCCTCTTCGGGGTGTGCCAGGTTGACTACGGACAATTTTCCCTCGGCTACCAGCATGCCGCTCGAGCCTGCCTGATAAAAGGTAAATATATCAGATCCCTTGACCATACCCTCGGCGTTTGGCGTCAAAATATTAAAATCGGCGGCGTCCGGCATCTTGGCGATTATCGTCCTTGCCTTGCCTCTTTCAAGCTTTATCGTGGCCGCTTTTCTCCTGTTGTTAGTATCGAGGGTATATTCGGCTATATCCACTTTAGAGCTTTCGGCGATACGCAATATGGACTTATCGAAAAATTCTATCTCCGCCTTGGAATTGGATTTTGTCCTTATGGAGTCACCCACCGAAACCGGATCCCCTTCTCCGGCAACTATAGCGCCGTCGGAACCGCTTCTGAAGATATCCACCCTCCCTGTCGTGCCCATCACCTTACCCACCTCCGCCGCCATACCACTTACGGGCAAAAGAAGGGTAAAAAATAGCGCCACGGATATAAGCATTAAAGTTTTACTGTTTTTCTTAATCATATAAAGGCCTCCTTGTAAGTGCCAAGCTATGTTTAAAATCTGATATCGACTCCCGCGCTGTATATGTTGCGGC
>JAQUQN010000151.1 GCA_028716065.1 Candidatus Omnitrophota bacterium | reverse complement strand
GCTATGTGGTAGAATACGAAACCGTAGAATGACTGGTAGGCATAGATGAGGATGAGATTCAGGCTCATCCCCGTAAAACCCGGCGAAAGGATAGCCAGGCCCGTGGAATATTTTTTTGGCTGGGGAATGAACAGGGTGATGGCGGATAGGAGCGCGCCGCAAATGGCCAGCGCCAGGAGTAACGGCAAAAATTTAATCTTGGCCCAGGTCCGTACCAGTGTCTGGAAGCGCGGAGAGAAAAGAGAATTCCAGTACGAGACTGCGTAATATGTCCCGATCGGCCGAAGATCGGAATTTTTTCGTAACGTGGTATAACCGGAAAGCGATCGATTAAACCATTTGAGCCATTCAGGGTTCAGGCGGTCTTCGAGGTATAATTTATTGAATATCTTTGTATGGATACCTTTTTCTTCAAGCCGTTTCAGTAAAAGTTCCGGAACTATGTTCAGTTCCCTTTTTGAGGCCAGATATATGTTGCTGTATCCGGGGATGACGACAGGAAAAAAGACGTCTTTCAAGGTATTTAATATTGAACCGTTGAGGTCTCGCAGTTCCGGGCTCAGGTAACTTAAAGAGCCGAGTAATCTGAAGGCGAATATACCGTTATCCTTTAGCGACGATCGCACGTTCTCAAAAAATTCCTTTGTATAGAAACGGTTAAGCTGGAGAGTAGAGGGAATCGGAAGGTTGACTATAACAATGTCATAATGGCGCTTCGTCGTCTTCAGGAAGCGCCTTCCGTCCATGTAGATGGTCTCGAGTCGCTTGTCATCCAACTCTTCATTAGTCAAATCCGTGGGATATTCCTTCACCAGTTTTATGAGCGTAGGGTCCAGTTCTATATATGTGAGTCTTTCGACGGGGTATTTCAGTATCTCGTGTATCATCCCGCCGGCGCCTCCTCCTATGAGAAGGACCTCTTTCGGGCCGGGGTGGCTCAACATGGTGAAGTGGACCAGGTCCTCCGTGGGGGCTATGTCGGGCAAGGGCGTGACTATTATGGGCAGGCCGTTAGAATAGAAAGTGTATTGATCCGCGTTCTTGGTCACGGCCAGGTTCCCGTAGACGGAATTCCCGTAATCTAAAAGGTTTCTACCCCTCCATTGTTCCTTTAGAGAATAGTGCTGCACCCGCGAGGCGGGACCGAAAAACGATATAATGATAAGGACGGCAAGGAATGCGGCAACGGCCTGGAAGAATTTCGTGAATGCGCCGGGACTTCTTTCGTTTTTTAATAGAAATGACGCCGAAAGCGTATTGAGCAAACCCGCAAAAAGCACTATCGAGAATGAGTCCAGCCTCGGGATGAGAAGGTACGTGATCGCGGCTCCCGCGATAATAAATCCTATGGATTCCAGGATGTAGACTATCCCTGCGGATTCGAGCGGCCTGGCCGATACGTCGCGCAGTATCCTGCACCCGAAAGGGAACTGTAATCCGGTGAGAATGCCCAGAACGGAAGGTATCAGGAATGAAGCGGAGACTATAGCGAAGATCCCAACTCCTTCGGCCGGGGGGAGGTGGATAATATTCTTTATCGTCCTTATAAGAAAGATGCTTATAGGAAGATAAAGCGTGATGCCGACTTGTAGTAAAGAGTAGCTGAAAATGGGCCGCACGGCCTTCCGCGCGAAACGGTTTCCGATGCTGCTCCCCAGGGCTGCCAGAAGTATCCAGTTGGCAAGGACGATCCCTATGGTGAGTTCGTTGCCGTTAAAAGTTATGAAGAATTCACGTATTAGCAGCGTCTGCGCAGCCAGCGAAGTGAACCCCATGAGCATGAGCGCGAGGTAGAGCCGTCTATTCATACATCAATATTTTATCATATATCCCATCGAAGATTAAATGCTTTATTTTAGGGATTTAATGTGTTAAAATCACTATAATAAGTTCCCTCAAATGCTCCTATTCGTCGCATTTTCGGGACAAATTTTGTGAAACAAAATTTGGAGGTGTCTGTATGAGAATATTCGGTATCGGCATGCAGGAATTGCTTGTAATTCTCCTCATATGTCTTCTTGTGTTCGGCGCCGCCAAGTTGCCCGAGATAGGCAGGGCCCTCGGCAAGACTATAAAGGAATTCAAAAAGTCGGTTAAGGATGTGGGTTCGGACGAAGAAAAGAATCCGAAATCTGATAGCTGAAAGCTGCCGCATGGATCACGAGCTTACCTTTGTCGAACATTTAAGTGAACTCAGGAAGCGGATCATCATATCGCTCGTTTGCCTGGGCACGGCGAGCATGCTTACCCTTCCATTCGCCGGGCATGTTCTAAAAATACTGAAACTTCCAGCTGAAGGGAGTATAGTCAAGTTGGCCTACTTCAGCCCCCAGGAAGCGTTTTTGATATATTTGAGGATAGGTTTTCTTTGCGGAGTCATCCTGGCGTTTCCTGTTATCCTTTATCAATTCTGGTCTTTTGTATCTCCGGCGATAGAAGAGAGGTTTAAAAGGTACACATCGCATTTTGTCCTCTTCTGTTTTACGGCGTTTATCTGCGGCTCGGCCTTTGCTTATTTCGTGCTTCTGCCGAAGGCGATAAAATTTTTACTCAGCTTCGGACTGGATGACCTGGAGCCGGTCATATCAGCGTCTAAATATATCTCGTTCGTGACGAGCATCATACTGGCATGCGGCATTGTATTTCAGATGCCGGTTTTGAGTTTCATACTGACGAAGGCGGGCCTGGTCAACGCGCGAATGATGCGCAGCAAATTCAAATTCGCGATCGTGATAATATTCATAGTCGCGGCTGTGATCACTCCCACTGTTGACGCGTTCAACATGCTGCTATTGGCCGCGCCCATGCTCTTATTATATGAAGTTAGCATCTGGATCTCCGCCGCAGCGAATCCGGAACGCCGCGCCTGTAGCTCAACTGGATAGAGTGAGTGGCTTCGAACCACTAGGTCGCAGGTTCGACTCCTGCCAGGCGCGCCAAAATTCGCCGAAGGCGAATTTTGATCCTGAGTCCCGCCGAAGGCGGGACG
>JAQUQN010000150.1 GCA_028716065.1 Candidatus Omnitrophota bacterium | reverse complement strand
CGAGCCATTTTATATCTAAATGATTGCAGAACTCCAGGACGTTTAGCCTGACGCCATGCACGAGGACCGCCAGGGGCCCTAATATTATATTCAGCAAATGTCCGATGATAAGCACGAAGCTCGCCGCCAGTCCGGACAGCACGTTATTGAACCCCACGGACATAGCCATCTTATTGAAAGCGTCGGCTATGGCCACGGTGGCCAGTCCGACCGCGAAAAGACGGATGTAAGATACGATATCCGTAAAGCTGTTCACGAAATTAAGAAGGAGGCTGCCCAGCCCGGAACCTATTCCCTTGGCTATGTTTCTGGAGGGGCTTGTAAAGACGACCACCATCACCGGGCCAACGATGAAGAACCATTTGGCGAAATCCGGAAAATCCGTTCCCAGTATAAGGAACTTCGCGAGAAAAAACCCTCCCCAGAGTATCAGCGCCCACCCCAGATCGGCAAGGGCCATGATAGAAGGGAATTTCCTGATAGAGCGCCAGATATGCCCTATGCTCAGCTGCAGCGCCCCCAGGAAGAAACAGAGCGTCTGGACATTCTTGGACTTCTGAAGCGCCGGGACGAGCGGACGGGCGAATTTCGAAAACCATTCCTGGCCGAAGAATGTTCCTGTCAGCGCGCCCCATATCACGGCGCATGAACTCAATAGATAAAATAGGAAGAATATCGATTTGTCACGTGTCCTGGTGCCCCACTTCTTCTGGGCAAAAAAGGTGATGAAAAGATATATCAACCCGTAGCCGGCATCGCCTATCAGCATGCCGAAGAATATCGAAAAGAAGAAGAGAAACCAGAAACTTATATCGAGCTCCTTGTATCCCGGAACTATATCTATCATCCTGAAGACGGGCTTTATTATGGATATCCACTTCGGATTGCGTATGAAAGTAGGCACCATGTCTTCCGCGCCGGGGTCTTCGACCAGCATTCCCCATCTCTGGCGTCCGGCGGCCCAGGATACCTTATCCACGGCATCCTGAGGGACATAACCTACGAGATAAGCCAATTTACCTGCCTGGCCCATGCCCCTGACGGCCTGATGAAATTTCAGCTCCCTTTCGAATGCTTCTTTTATGAGCAAAAACCTTGCGCGATAACACGTATACTTTCGTATGCCTTCCGTTATCGCGTGCATGACGCCTTCGTCCTCGGACAGCCTTGCGCGCATCTCCTTAAGCCGCATTTTGGGAGGCGTAACCTCCTTGAAAGGAACCGAGATCTTTTTCCGTGATATGACGGCGCAGTTGACCAGCCCCGCCTTCGACGATATGACCTTTACGATACGGTCTTCCGCATACAATTTCTTCAACTCTTTGGAGGGTATCTGATATAATTTCAAAAATATGCCCTTTGCCTCAAGGGCAGCGATATCCTGCGGGTCAAAATCGCCCCACGCCTCCCACTGGCCGATTATGTTTCTCATGTTGCGTGAATATTCCCTGAGGTGGTTCAGGCGCGTGTCAAGATCTATGATATGATTGGCGGCGAACTTCCAGTCTTTCACGAGCTTTGCGTCCCTCATCCCGCTCTTGCCGCAAAACTCCGTCTGCGACAATATGTCGATTACTTTGTCGATAAGGCCCATGTCGTCTTCGAGAGAAACGATATCTTTGCCTTTCGGAGGCGTGCGGTATTCAACGTGCATGACGCCGAGCGTCCCTAACGCCCGTATGGCTGGATCCGAGTCCTTGGACTGGACGATTATGGTAACTTTCTTCATCGGCACTATCATGCGGGAACTCCCGTCGTCTGGGCCGTCACAAAAGCCTCTATCTTTCTCTTGGCGATCTTTGAACGGCCTACCGCATTGGCCATCTGGTCGCCTATGAATATCTTTATGAGGCGTATCGCCTCTTTCGCCTCGGGTATCTTCACCTTTTCAAATAGGTTTACGCGTTGCGTGGTTATCCTCAGTTCCTGCCTCAGGATCACGACACTCTTCTCTATCGTAGCCATCTCCTGCCTTAGCGAGACTATGGACTTGAGCTCTTCGAGGCCTGAATCCACCCAGAGGGGCATTACAAAAAGGTCGTATTCCGCCGGGGGGAACTGCGTTCCCTCATAAATGGGCAGGTCCACGCCGGCGACGTTTCTGGCGCTTGTGATCACCTCAAGCGGCGCTGTCCATGACCGCAAATCTATCCTATTATCCGACAATAGTCCGCTCCATCCCTCGGCCGCGCCTCTGGCTGCGGCCTCCTTCTGTCTTTTCGCCTCCAGAATGGACGTCTGGTGAAGTATCTCCATCTGGATCTGCTGCTTTTTTAACTGGAGTGTCGGAAGATACCTTTCGTATCTCCTCAGGGCATCTCTCTGTCTTTTTAATTCTCCCTTGGTCAGTTTGATCTTCGCCATCTATTTCCCTTATTTCTTCGGCCAGTATCTGTCCGTCATGGAACGCTTGATGCCGGTCTCTTCCGGCGTGAAACATTCCGACAATATCTGCCAACCCCTGTCGAGCGCCTTTTCCAGCGGAATATTTACTTTGAGCGACATCATCTCCTTTTCGAATATCTCTCCATAACGCAGAAGTTTCTTGTCCCAGGCGCTCATCTGGAACCCCATCGCCTGTTTTTCTAAAGACTCCCTATAACTCGCGAACAGCTGTATCATGGTATCCATGATGGTCCTGTGGTCGGGGCGGGTCTTGCCGTTGACCTGCTGCTTTAAGCGACTTAACGAGCCGAAGGGCTCTATCACGCCGTTCTTGAGATAGAACTGGCCTTCAGTGATATATCCTGTATTGTCCGGCACTGGATGGGTCACGTCATCACCGGGCATCGTGGTCACGGCCAGTATGGTTATCGAACCGGCGCCTTCGAAATCGACCGCCTTTTCGTACCGCGCCGCGAGCTGGCTGTAGAGGTCTCCCGGATATCCGCGGTTCGACGGCACCTGTTCCATCGTTATCGCGATCTCCTTGAGCGCGTCGGCGAAGTTCGTCATGTCCGTCAGCAGCACCAAGACGCGTTTACCGTTAAGCGCGAATTTTTCCGCCACGGCCAG
>JAQUQN010000149.1 GCA_028716065.1 Candidatus Omnitrophota bacterium | reverse complement strand
CAGGCTTAATCGATCCGCCCCATCCCGAAATAAAGCTCTCTTGGCCTCAAAATCTTCCTTCCCATATATCTTCTTACCAAAATAAGATAGCGCCATATTATGAGGCACGGGGTCATCTTCCGTGCCTTTATATTTCATATCTTCGAACTTGGCTTCGCCTTTTCTTTCCGCAAGGTCGCGTAAAACATATATTAATGTCACGACTCCTGCTTTAAAGTCTTTCAACCTCTTCAGCAACTCAAGAGTTTCCTCTCCGCTAATCGTCCCATCCCTTATCTTATCTATGGCGTTTGTTATGTACATTACATCATTCGATACATAATGGCATAGCCATGAACCAAAAGATTGTTTCTGTGTGCTTTCTCTGTATTTTATATATGCCTCGGTCTTATCCAGGTCCCCCATCGTCTTTGCTAATCCATCGATATCTTCGGCACATTTTTGCATCACTTCGACATCATCCAACAACTTCTGCTCTTCATCGGTTAAAGCTTCCAGCATCGTCTCTTCTTCGGGCATGCCTTCGAGGAATTTTTTCAGTGATACATCCGGAGAAACACTATTGTAAGCCCGAAGCATATTTGCGCCCTCATCACCGTATATATCCAATACTGTTTGGAAAAATCCACTCTTATCACTCAGATATGTCCATACCCACCGGTTCGAGGTACCGGTAGTCAAACCCCCCATTCTCTTTTCGCCAAAAATATCATAGGCAGAAATTGGCTCCGGAGATATTTGTCCTTCCGGCTTGCCTTCCCTAATGGACTCATAATCTATGACCGTAAAGGTCTTATTGCCTTCTTTATCGACATTGAATATGATATTCCTGCGCCGCGGGTCGCCTATCACCATGCCCAACTTCTTAGAGAAAATAAGTTGTGCTCTGACCGCCTCTATATCGAGTTCAAATAAACTTTGCCTTAATTCTTCTGTTAGAGCTTCTAATTTTTCAGCCGAACCTTCGCGTTTTGCTTTCAGTATCTCGGCTCTCTTTTCTGGACTTAAAAATCCTTTCTCTACCAAATAATTGGTGTTTTTCTTTATATTATCTATATCTACCTCTACCAGAGATTTTTCCGAAAGCCCCGGAAAGCCGACCAGGCCCTGGAATCTATTAGCTATATCCTCACACGTTACCCCTTCATGGAAATTTACGCTGAAGAAATGGTAATTGGCAGCAGGCCGGTCTGGAGATGCTACTTCTATGTCAACGGCGGCTCCCCACCTATGCGTGAGTTCGTGTGTCGGGTCCTTCTCGATAATGGCCTTATATTTTTTCGCTAGAATATCGGCCTTCTCCGCTCCTCTTTGTCCTTCGCCGTATCTTCTTTCTTTTCCTATCAACAATAATTTCCGTTCTTCACCGCCCTCGAACCTTAGATCCGCCTCAAAGATAGTCTTATCCTGTCCTAAGTATGAACGCAACGTGATCTTTTCGATATTTCTCCCCGCCATTTCCGGATAAACATTCACTATGGAATCTTCGACAAATTTTCTGTCGCGCAAAACAGCATTTACCACGTCCTTATCGCCTTCAAAAACAGCGCTGGTATCAGTAGCAAATAGCCATTCAGCCGTAACTTGCGGTGCTTGTGGCGTCGTTCCACTCAACGCCACTGAACCTGCGACGGGACGGCCGGTGGTTTCGCGGATTCTGGCGGCGAGCTCTGCGAGCGTCAATCGCTCCTCTCCTCGCTGTCCGGAACCGAATTCTAACGGCTTAGCGGTTTCAGGATCTATTGCGTCGCTCAATATGACCTTTCTGCCTTCTTGTACGGAGGCGCGGATTATAACTTCGGCGTCCCAGACCGTTACGCCCAACCGGCCCCATACCTCTTCGGCGATTGCCCTTGAGAGCATCGGCGCTATGGCTATTGACGAAAAGTTGGCTGACGAAAATACCGAATAGAGCCGCTTCTGAAGCGCTGTAAGTTCTCCGGCCAGCAGGCGGAAATATGGGCATTCGTAACCGTCCTTATTCCTGAAGTTCGGCATTATTGAGACGTAGGAGATGCCGCTCTTCTTGAAGAGTTCACATAAGTTTTCAGTATGGAATCCCCCCGTGACGATTATAGCCCCTCGATTCTCTGACCCTTGTCCCTTGACCCTTGTCCCTTGTTCATCAAACTTTATATTCCCCAAGAACGCCCTATCCCTCTTCAGTGAACACTCATAAAAGCTTGATATATCCTCGCGATACTGGTCAATGCGTTCGATCCCGTCATCGAGAGTGGCAGTAATGTTATAAATACCGGCGTATCTCGATATAAACCTCGTATAATTACGCATATCAAAACTCGACTCATTGGCCCGATAATACCGATAATCGTCTTTACTGAGCGAGATATTGAAGATATTTTTCAATAAGGCGAGATTCTTCGATAACCGAGAGAGTTCTCTCTGGCTGTCGTTTTCATAAAGCGAGGATTTAATGGCATCTTCGAGATGATTTACTTCTTCAAATATCTTTGTCTTATCTACGGCGGCGTGTATCGCTATGTATGCAATATATTTCCGTAGTTCGGAAAAAGAGCCCAAGTCGACATTTACCAATTTCGCCTTGCCAAGGATATAATTATAAAAATCGTGCTGCGAAAGCTTGCCCGTCTTGAATTCGAGCGTCTTCAAGACAAGCTCTTCCAGGGCGTTCCTTGAGAGCTTCTTCTGAAGCATGTCAACGAGCGAGTCGCGTTCAATGGTCGCCCTTTTAAAATCGATACCGTCCTCTTCCTTCAGCGATTTCTGTAATAGGTAGATATTTTCATATCGCTTTATATCTATCGCCTTCTCCTTGCCTTTCGAGACAAGATACGCCAGATATTCCCTGAATCCCAAATTACCGCCTTTGTACGCCGTATAATTCAGGTCGAAGTCCACGAGGCCCTTCGAATAGATATGGATTTTGAGATTGCTCAATAAGTGGTTCAGGGCATTCAGCTGTTTGTCGACCCCTTCTTTATGTTTGAGTGATTCCCTGTAAATATTCAGGTTTTCGAGATAGAGCCCTACGACCTCTATGC
>JAQUQN010000148.1 GCA_028716065.1 Candidatus Omnitrophota bacterium | reverse complement strand
ATGGGAGTGATGAAAATAAAGCTAAAGAGGTAATAGCCCGCAGCCCGAAGATAAAGGAACTGGATGCGGAAATTAAAAAAGCCCAGGAAGAGATAGATATGCTCAGGGTTATGCTCCTTTCGAAGAAGGGCCACTTCGGCGAGGGCGGCGGCTGGGTGCCAAAAGAGACGCCGGAAGAGATAAAGAAAACCGAGCTTATACGCGAGGTCGTGAGCGCCAGAGAATTATTCGAATCGTTTATCGGCGAATTAAAAGATTTGAAGAAGAGAACCACATCGGTCTTGCAAGGCCGAAAGTTTGACATAGAACCGGGGGCTATCAGAGATATAGCGAGCTGGTTTGGGATCATTTCCCTTATCAATCTATTTATAAAATTAAAAGATAGGATAACTGGTAGGCACAATCCAAAGACCATCCAAGAAAAAGCGGCAAAGGATATTTTGGGCACTTTGGATAAGATTAAAGAGCGCTTGGACGATAGCGCCGATATCGAAAAGGATCTGGCGGGTGTTGGCATACCGATGCTCGAGAAGACAGGCGCGCAAGAGGAAAGATTTTTAGGTAATCCAATCGATAGAAGCATATATGCCGTATTGGAAGAAGCGCGTCAGGAGGCGCTTAAATTTATAGACATGAATAACGGTGTTATCCGCGTCGCGCCTCCTCTTTTTAATAACCAGATAGAAGTAGATGGCAAAGAGCTGCTATTCCAGAAGCTGGAACGTGTTCTATGGGGCGAGGTTCAGCTATTAAGAGATGTCCACGCCGATATTGCCTTAGGTGAAAATGCGGACTTGAAAAGCGCTGTCCAAAAAGAGATTGAAAAACGTAAGGCAAAATTCGAACTGATGGCTGATACTTATGAAAAGATAGCGAAGCCCATCAACTATAGTTCCTTTACTGTATTGAGCACCTGGCAGAAGATAGTATTCTTGTGGATCCCCATTTTGTTCGTCTATACACTGCTATTCCTCCATTTCTCGGGAGTGGATATCACATTTATCTTCTACTACCTGACGGCCGCTTACTGTATCGTCTCTTTAAGTATCATGATACATAAGATCATCGTGGTGTTTTTCGGGCTGCTTGCAAGGGACACGAAAGAGGGAGGATACGCGGAGAGATTGGGGCTCACTCCAATAGTTGATGTCTCGCAGGAAGAGTTAAAACAATCACCATCGAATTGCGTCAGCAATATGACGAAAGAAGAACTGTTAGCAGGGATTCCCAGCGAAATCGTAACAAGATTGGGCGATATAGGTAACCTATCCAAGGCCAAGATTCTTGATAAAATTCTGGATATCCTGACGTCGCAGGAGGTTTTAAAGAGGATTTCATTAAAGACCAGGACAAGATTAGAGGAAGCCGGAGTAAATTTAAACTCGAAAGAAGCGGTGATTTCTTCTCTGAGCGATGAGGAGAAAGCCAAACTGCGCGCCTATGATACGCTGCCCCTCGTAAGCGTGTTCCTACCTGTCTATAAAGAGAAGAATGTCATATCGCTATTGTTGAGGAATATCAAAAGACTCGACTATCCGAAGGTCGAGATCATCGTTGTGGGCGAAGAAGATGATAAGGTCACGATGCCGATATTGTATGAGTGGAAAGAGAGAGGGGAATTGCCTTCCTGCGTGAAGATAGCGGCGGGCCACGTGCCGGGCCCGAACCTTCCGGGCGAACCACACCAGCCGAGGACGAAACCCCGCGCCATACAGTATGCCCTTAATGAGGCGCAGGGCAAATTCATGGTCATATATGACGCCGAGGACAGGCCGGAAGAGGACCAGCTGGATAAATTCGTATACGGATATACCCTCATAGATCTGACCATAAAAGACCTGATGAGAAAAGTGACCCAGAGCGGCAAGGTCGATATAGAGAAGATTTCCAGGACCAGGCTTAAAGAGGAGAATAGCGAATTATATGAAAGGGCCCGTAGGTTCGGCTTTGACCTGGACCTCGGCAGGATGGCAGAGCGGCTCGGTATCGGTAGGGATCAGCTAGATAAGCAGGATAATTTTGAAAAGTTGAAGAAAGAATTCGTGAAAGTCAATAAACCGGCGGCCCTTTCCGGATTTCTCGACTGGTTCAACTGGTACAAGTCAAGGACCGCAAGATGTTTTTCGGCCGAATACCAGATGCATTTTAAGACATATATTCCGGGTTTAAGCGCCATGCGCTCGGCAGTGCTTCTGCCGGGGACCACTTATTTCATGCCTTTAGACATATATAAAGAATTGGGAGGGCTGGATATTTACAACGTGACCGAAGACGAGCATTTAGGCGTGCTTCTCTCGATACGCGGCCATAGGACAGTAGTCCTCAATACAAGCACAAATGAAGAAGCGATTGATAATCTTTTAAGATATAAATTGATCATGCAGCGTTCGCGCTGGTTTAAAGGGGATTCGCATTCGTTCCTTGTCTATCTGCGCCATTCCGGAGAATTGATAAAGAATAGAGGTATCAGAGGATTCATAGATTTCGTCGCGGTCATAGGCGGCGGAGCCCTTTCCTCATACCTGTATTTGGTGGCATCGATAGTTACATTGATGTGGGGAATGCGGTTTCTGCCGATACTGCCGGTGATAGGGCCGTATCTGACGGGCATTCCTTTGCTGGGCCACATGCTGCAGAATATCTCTTATACCATGGCCACCCAGATACCCGCTGCTTTCAGCTGGATACCTTTCAGTCCCGCGCTCGGAGGATTTTTACTCTATATATTTCCGTTGGTAGCCGTGACTCTAATATCGCAGATCGCCGTAATATTAGAGGGTCCGAATGACGAATTCAAGTTAAAAGTCACGATCGACGAGATGAGAACGACGGCCAAAGTTTTCGAGGAAAAAGCGAAGACGGCCGAAAGCGAAGAATTGAAGGCGGCCTATCTCGAGGAGGCGTCCCGGCTAAAATACGAAGCCGATAGGACCGAAAAAGGCGAATTGACACATTCGGAAAAAGCCACACTCGTAACGGAATTGGTCCTGGTCTCCCTGATACTTCCTCTGTTGGGATTCGTTTATTATATATTGCTGCTTTATCTGTATCACCAGCATAAGAATAAAGGCGTCGGCAAGC
>JAQUQN010000147.1 GCA_028716065.1 Candidatus Omnitrophota bacterium | reverse complement strand
GCTTGCCGACGCCTTTATTCTTATGCTGGTGATACAGATAAAGCAGCAATATATAATAAACGAATCCCAACAGAGGAAGTATCAGGGAGACCAGGACCAATTCCGTTACGAGTGTGGCTTTTTCCGATGGCGTCAATTCGCCTTTTTCTGTCCTATCGGCTTCGTATTTTAGCCGGGACGCCTCCTCGAGATAGGCTGCCTTCAATTCTTCGCTTTCGGCCGGCTTCGCTTTTTCCTCAAAAACTCCGGCCGTCGTCCTTATCTCGTCGATCGTGACTTTTAACTTAAACTCGTCATTCGGCCCCTCTAATATTACGGCGATCTGTGATATGAGAGTCACGGCTACCAGCGGAAATATATACAGCAAAAATCCTCCTAGGGCGGGACTGAACGGGATCCAGCTGAAAGCAGCGGGTATCTGGGTGGCCATGGTATAAGAGATGTTCTGCAGCGTGTGGCCCAGGAAGGGAATGCCCGTCAGATACGGCCCTATCACCGGCAGTATCGGCAGAAAACGCAATCCCCACATCAATGTAACTATCGACGCTACCAGGTATAGATATGATGAGAGCGCGCCGCCGCCTATGACCGCGACGAAATCTATGAACCCTCTGATGCCTCTATTCTTTATCAATTCCCCGGAATGGCGCAGGTAGACAAGAAACGAATGCCAGTCCCCTTTAAACCAGCGCGAACGCTGCATGATCCATTTATACCTTAACAGATTATCGATCGCCTCTTCGTTGGTGCTGGTATTGAGGACAACCGTCCTGTGGCCGCGTATCCAGAGAAGCACGCCTAAATGCTCGTCTTCCGTCACGTTGTAAATATCCAGCCCCCCTAATTCTTTATATATGTCCAAAGGCATGAAATAAGTGGTCCCCGGCAGTAGAACGGCCGAGCGCATCGCGCTCAAGCCCGGGATGTATGTCTTGAAATGCATCTGGTATTCCGCCGAGAAACATCTCGCGGTCCTTGACTTGTACCAGTTGAACCAGTCGAGAAATCCGGAAAGGGCTGCCGGTTTATTGACCTTCACGAATTCCTTCTTTAGCTTTTCGAAACTACCCTGTTTATCGAGCTGATCTCTTCCGATACCGAGCCGCTCCACCATCCCGGCAAGGTTCAGGTCAAAACCAAACCTGAGTGCCCTTTCATATAATTCGCTATCCTCTTCTTTGAGCCTGGTCCTGGAAATTTTCTCTATATCGACCTTGCCGCCCTGGGTCACTTTTCTCATCAGGTCTTTTATGGTCAGATCTATGAGGGTATATCCATATACGAATTTATCCAGCTGGTCCTCTTCCGGCCTGTCCTCGGCGTCATATATGACCATGAATTTGCCTTTCGCCTCATTAAGGGCATACTGTATGGCGCGGGGTTTCGTCCTCGGCTGGTGCGGCTCGCCCGGAAGGTTCGGGCCCGGTACGTGGCCCGCCGCTATCTTCACGCAGGAAGGCAATTCCCCTCTCTCTTTCCACTCATACAATATCGGCATCGTAACGTTATCGTCCTCTTCTCCGACGACGATTATCTCGACCTTTGGATAGCCAAGTCTTTTTATATTCCTCAACAATAAAGATATGACGTTCTTCTCTTTATAGACGGGCAGGAATACGCTTACCAGCGGCAGGGCGTCATAGGCGCGCAGCTTGGCGAATTCTTCATCGCTCAGAGAAGATATCACCGCTTCTTTTGAATTTAAATTTATACCTGCTTCTTCCAGTCTCGTCCTGGCCTTTAATGAAAGTCTTTTTAAAACTTCCTGCGGAGTCAGTACCTCGAGGACCTTGTCGAGAACTTTGGCCTTGGATAGATCGCTTACCTCGCCCAACCTCGCTCTTATCTCCTCCGGAATCTCTGCCAGTAGTTCTTCTTTTGTCATGTTGCCGATGCAATTAGACGACAATAGCTTCAGCTGGTCCTGTGAAACATCCACTATCGGCGTTAGTCCCAATCTCTCGGCATAACCGTCGGAGCTGGTGTCCCTTGCAAGCAGCCCGAAAAACACCACGATGATCTTATGTATCATGATACTTAAAGAGACGATACAGTAAGCGGCCGTCAGGTAGTAGAAGATAAATGTGATATCCACTCCCGAGAAATGGAGGAATAGCAGTGTATAGACGAACAAAATAGGGATCCACAAGAATACTATCTTCTGCCAGGTGCTCAATACGGTAAAGGAACTATAGTTGATAGGCTTTGCTATTTTTTCATAAGTATCAGCCATCAGTTCGAATTTTGCTTTGCGGTTTTCAATCTCTTTCTGGACAGCGCTTTTCAAGTCCGCATTTTCACCTAAGGCAATATCGGCGTGGACATCTCTTAATAGCTGAACCTCGCCCCATAAAACACGTTCCAGCTTCTGGAATAGCAGCTCTTTGCCATCTATCTCTATCTGGTTATTAAAAAGAGGGGGCGCGACGCGGATTATACCGTTATTGATATCTATTAATTTAAGCGCTTCCTGAAGTGCTTCTTCCAATACGGCGTCAACGCTTCTATCGATGGGGTTACCCAGAAATCTTTCATCTCGAGCGCCTGTCTTCTCAAGCATCGGTATGCCGAGATTCGCCAAATCCTTTCCGATATCCGCGCTGCCGTCCAAGCGCTCTTTAATCTTATCCAAAGTACCCAAAATATCCTTTGCCGCTTTTTCTTGGATGGTCTTTGGATTGTGCCTACCAGTTATTCTATCTTTTAATTTTATAAATAGATTGATAAGGGAAATGATCCCAAACCAGCTCGCTATATCTCTGATAGCGCCCGGTTCTATGTCAAACTTCCCACCTTGCAAGATCGAGGTTGTCCTTTTCTTCAGTTCTTTCAATTCGCCGATAAACGACTCGAATAATTCTCTGGCGCTCACGACCTCGCGTATAAGCTCGGTTTTCTTTATCTCTTCCGGCGTCTCTTTAGGCACCCAGCCGCCGCCCTCGCCGAAGTGGCCTTTCTTCGAAAGGAGCATAACCCTGAGCATATCTATCTCTTCCTGGGCTTTTTTAATTTCCGCATCCAGTTCCTTTATCTTCGGGCTGCGGGCTATTACCTCTTTAGCTTTATTTTCATCACTCCCAT
>JAQUQN010000146.1 GCA_028716065.1 Candidatus Omnitrophota bacterium | reverse complement strand
GCCCCACGTAGAATCGACGGGCAGGATAAAGGCGTTCAAGCTTTTATCGATAGCCGGGGCGTACTGGCACGGCATAGAGACGAATCCGATGCTCCAGAGGATTTACGGCACCGCATTCGAGAACGAGAAGGACCTGCGCGATTATCTTAATATGCTGGAGGAGGCCAAGACGAGGGACCACAGGGTCCTGGGCAAACAGCTGGGATATTTCAGCTTCAACGAGGAGATAGGCCCGGGCCTTGTCCTCTATCACCCCAAGGGCGCCATGTTGAGGACGGTCATAGAAGACTACATAAAGAAGGAACACATAAAGAGAGGTTATGAATTTATCGTCGGGCCGCATATACTCAAAAGCGATATATGGGTAAGGTCCGGCCATTACGATTATTACAAAGAGAACATGTACATATTCGAGATAGACAAACAGGAATACGCCATCAAGCCGATGAATTGCCCGAACCACATAATGGTCTATAAGTCCGCCACCAGGAGTTACCGCGACCTTCCGCTCAGGTATTTCGAGCTCGGCACAGTTTACAGAAATGAAAAGTCCGGCGTCCTGCACGGGCTGCTGCGGGTGAGAGGCTTTACTCAGGACGACGCGCACATCTTCTGCCTGAAAGAGCAGGCGGAGGACGAAATAATAAATGTCATAAATTTCGTCATAGATACGCTTAACGTATTCGGATTCGATGATTTTTCCGTCGAGATCTCCACCAAGCCCGCCAAATATATCGGGAAAGACGAGGACTGGGAAGCCGCGCAAGCCGCACTCATAAATGCGCTCTCCAGGCGGTACCTCTCCTACGAGATCAACGAAGGCGAAGGGGCTTTCTACGGGCCGAAGATAGACATAAAACTGAAAGACGCGCTGAAACGCGAATGGCAGTGCGCGACGATACAGTGCGATTTCGCCCTGCCCGAGAGGTTCGATCTCACCTACGTGGGACAGGACGGGAAAGAGTACCGCCCCATAATGATACACAGGGTCATCCTTGGTAGCATAGAACGGTTCATCGGCGCACTCATAGAGCACTTTGCCGGAGCGATGCCCCTATGGCTTGCGCCCGTCCAGTGTGTCATAATACCCGTTTCGGAAAAGGCGATGGGTTATGCCGCGGCCGTCGAGAAGGCGCTCAGAGATTCGGACATAAGAGTGGCGCTCGATTCGAGGAACGAGCGGCTTCAGAAGAAGATACGCGACGCCGAGATCGAGAAGGTACCTTACATGGCCGTGGTCGGGGAAAAGGAGGCCGCCGACGCGTCCGTCTCTGTAAGGTCAAAATCGCAGGGCGATATCGGTAAGACACCGGTCAACGAATTTATAATGATGCTTAAAAAGGAGATAGAGGAAAAGGTAAGATAGATATTTCAAAAATTTGAAAGCGAGGTGATTTAACATTAGCAGGAAAGACATAAGGATAAATTTCAGGATACGTGCCAGAGAGATAAGGGTCATCGGCGAGAACGGCGACCAGCTGGGTATTATGACTCCTCAGGATGCATTGAAACGCGCGCAGGAAGTTGGTCTTGACCTGGTCGAGATCGCGCCTACGGCCAACCCGCCTGTTTGCAGAATAATGGATTATTCGAAGTACAAGTACGAACAGGAGAAGAAGGAGAAAGAGGCGCACAAGAAGCAGAAGGTCATCCACCTGAAGGAGATAAGGTTCGGCCCGAAGATAGGAGAGCATGATTATCGGTTCAAGCTGAGGAACCTCGAGGACTTCCTGAAGAGGGGCGATAAGGTCAAGATAACGATGATGTTCAGGGGGCGCGAGATGGCGCACATCGACCTCGGCAGGAAAGTTCTCGACAGGCTAGCGAGCGACATATCCGGCGTGGGCGAGGTAGAAGAGTCGCCCAGGCTCGAAGGCCGTTTTCTCAATATGGTGATCAGGGCGAAGTAAACATAGAGACTGATTGAGAACTTAAGTTTCTGTGTAATGTTAAATGTGTAATGTGTAAAGCGGGTTTAATGTTTTGTTGTGTGACGGAAAACCCATTCCACATAGCCGTATTTCACCCGCATTACACGTTAAACGTTGCACATTACACAATGTTGTTGCTCAACTATATAACTTGTATCGAGGAGAGAAAGATGCCTAAACTAAAGACCAATAGAAGCGTCAAGAAACGGATGAGAATAAGTAAGAGGGGTAAGATAAAACACTTCAAGGCCGGGAGAGGACATCTGTTGACCGGCAAGAGGTCGAAGAGAAAGAGGCTTTTGGGAAGGCCGGCCTTCGTGGCAAAGGGCGAGGCAAAGAGCATCAGGAAGTTATTACCATACGGAGCGTAATGAATAAATCACAAATCACAAGCACCAAATCACAAACAATATACAAATTCCAATTTCCAAAACCGAAGTTTTGGTCATTGTAACTTTGGTATTGTGATTTGTTTGTAATTTGTACAGTGTAATTTGGAATTTTAACTTACATAATAGCAAGGAGGAATGACATGTCGAGAGTAAAGCACGCTGTAGCGACAAAGAGGCACAGGAAGAGAGTCCTTAAAGCGGCCGAAGGCCAGTGGGGTGGCCGGCACCGTTTTTACCGTCGGGCTAAGGAATCGGTGGCCAAGGGCATGATGTATAGTTACAGGGACCGTAAGGCCAAGAAACGGGAATTCCGCGCGTTGTGGATAGCGAGAATAAACGCGGCTTGCAGGGAATACGGCATATCCTATTCAAAATTTATCAACGGGCTCAGCAAGGCAAAGGTTCTCATAGACAGAAAGATACTGTCGGAGATTGCTATCGCCGACAAAAAGGCGTTCGGTAAACTGGTCGAGATGGCCAAGGCGTAAAAAGAAGATGAAAGACGAATTAAAGCGTATTGAAGAGGCTGCCCTGGCAGAGATCACCTCAGCGCAGGATGGCGATACCCTTGAGAAGATACGCGTAAAATATATCGGAAGAAAGGGAGTGCTGACCGAGATATTCAAGAGGATAAGCGAGGTCCCGGTTTCCGATAGGCCTGAAATAGGCAAGTTGATCAATGTCGTGAAGTCCAGCGTCGCGAACGCTCTCGACGGGAAAATAGCTACGATATCTACTAAGAAAGAAGAAAAGGCCGAAAAGTTAGATATAACGCTGCCAGGGGTCTCAACGACGTTCGGCAGGATCCATCCGATAACGAAGACGGTCCAGGAGATATGCGATATATTTGT
>JAQUQN010000145.1 GCA_028716065.1 Candidatus Omnitrophota bacterium | reverse complement strand
TTAGCAAACCGCTGCCTTAGGCCAGCTAGGCTACCTCTCCGCGGTTCTACCGAAATATTTTGTCCCTAGAAGAACCGCGGACTTCGAGCCCCGCAAGGGGCGAGAAGTCTTTTCTCTGCATATGCTTTTTATTTGATTTGCAAAACGGATTTCGAGCTCCGCAGGAGCGAGAAATCTTTTTGCCGCATATGCTTTTTATATTATTTGCAAAGAACGGGATCGATTCTCTCTCTATTTTCCATTCTCTACTATCTATTTGTTCTCTACCTTCCCCTTTTCCCGAGGAAGAATTCCTGCATTATCGTCCGACGTTCCGGAGCGACTGTTCGTAATTTTAGCATACTTGGCCGCTCTTGAGAAGAGTTTATCTGCAATGGTCCTTAATTTTCGGACCCTTTAGTATCCCGCAAAATGTACCCCGTTGTTCTCCCCTCCCCGATCTTTTGAATAAGTCCGAGCTTTAATAATTTGTTAAAGTCTTTTCGGGCTGTTTCATCAGAGCATCGGCCGAGCTTGCAATATTTTTTGGTCGTCATTTTCCCCGGACCCTCAAGCATCCACTGAAGCGCCTTTATCTGTTTTTCGTCAAGCTCGGCCTGGGCCTTTTTCCCGAGAATATCCCGGATATCCTTCGCCTTCGCTTCCTTCTCTATCTCTTTCTGGACGTTCTCCAACTGCTCCGCCAAAGCCGCAAGATAATACAAGATAAAGAACGTCACATCCCCGTCATGAGATTCGGAATTTTGTATGGCCCTGTAATACTCTCCGCGATGGTGGTCAAAGTAGTCCGAAGGCGATAAAAAATTAATGAATCGGTAATCCTGTTTCATCAGGTACAGGTTGGATAACGCCCTGGCCGAGCGGCCGTTCCCGTCGTCAAAAGGATGGATATGGACAAAATAAAAATGGACTAAAGCCGCCTTGACCAGAGGATGAAGGTCGGAACCGGTATTCATCCATTTGATAAAATGATCCATCATTCGCGGCACAAGAGATGAGGCAGGGCCTTCATAAACAACTTTCCCCTGTCCGTCCACCACATAAACAGGGCCTTCACGGTATTCGCCGACGGTAACAGGCTTTTCTTTGTGCGTATTGAGGACAAGTATCTCCTGAAGCCTGCATATCATTTTGCGGCTGAAAAGATCGCCCTCGCGGGCGCGCATATATTCCAGCGCATCCCTGTTGTTGACGATCATCTGAAGGCTCTCATCACCATAATCTTTCCGGGATGATCTATTCAAATGGAGAAGGGCTACTTCAAGGGACGTTACCGCGCCTTCAATACGGCTCGAATAATAGGCCTCTTTCCTCTCGGTCTCTTCCGTCAACCGGTCCAGGAACTTCTTCGGCAGCCTGAGAGACGCCAAGAACCCCCTGTTCCTTTCTATCTCAGATATACGTGCCACCAGTTCTGAAGATAGAACGAACCAGAACGGCTTGCCCTTTTTATCCAATAGCTCTAAAGGGATCGCTCTTCTTTGCCGGTCGGACTCGGTCTCCCGCCATTTACCGGGGCCGTCTTTAGCTATGATCTTCCGTTTTGCCGGATATTTTTCCATAAATTAATCGCCACCCTTTCGCCAATAGTATACCTTATTTCCGGGAGGCTGTCAACACAATCGCCAACTAATCGCCAATGATTCGCCAAGGAGGGCGGCAAGCCTGATGTCCCTGCTGCCATTTTGTGGAATAGACAGCCTCCCGGACAGAATATCCGGAAAAACTATCGAAAAGGTCAGGATCGTTTTACTTGCCGCGAGTGTGGGTCTATCTGGAGGGATCCGGGACAACGCGTCTGGCTGGTCTACTATCGATTCTCTCTACCTTCCCCTTTTCCCGAGGAAGAATTCCTGCATTATCGTCCGGCATTCCGAAGCGACTGTTCGTAATTTTAGCATACTTGGCCGCTCTTGAGAAGAGTTTATCTACACCTAAGGGAAAGACAACTTCGCCGCTTGAATGTTCCCTGAGGTTCACAAGGACGCGTTTCAGGACCATGTTTATCGGGATGATCTTGGGTTCGTTGTTCTTGGTCTTCCGGACAAGCACCATGTTGTTCTTGAGGTCTATATCCGTCCACTTGAGGGCGAGCATTTCGCCTTTACGCATGCCGGTATTGAGGGCGGTGAGCACCACAGCTTTCATGTATGGATCGCAGGCTTCCACAAGCTTCGCAATTTCCTCTTTATCGAGGTAACGCACTATCGGTTTATTCTCTTTGAAATGTTTTACTGTAATGAGCGGATTCTTTTCGGCATTACCCCATTCGATGGCTTTCTTGAACATGGTCTTGAGGACAGTGAGATAACGGTTCACGGTGGAAGGTTCGAGGCCTTCCTGCAATTTAAGTTTTTTGAACTCTTCTATATTGTAAGGCGTGACCTCGTCCAGATACTTATCTTTCCCCAGGAGGCCAGCGGCGCGGGAGAGCCGCTCCAGGTCATCTTTCCAAGATGTTTTGTTGGGCTTCGAGTAGGTTTCCACGAAAAGCGTGACGAAATCGGAGAGTTTGACACGTTTAACTTTGCTGATATCGAGGAACTTGCCTTCGGCTATCTGGGTCTTGCGTTTGGCGAGGACGGTCTCGGCAAGCTTGCGGGACGAACCGACCTTTTCGCGCTTACGCCTGTTGCTGACGTAATAATCTATATACCAGTTATCGCCTTTCTTGAAGATGCCCATATTCCTCCTTGTTACAAATTATCGCCGGTGTACGGCTCGACGGTATTGACCTCAATCCATTTCTGGATCCGGTCCATGTCGAACCTGACGAGGCGGCCAACCTTGATATACGGTATTCTTTTTTGGCAGACCCACGAATAAAGGGTGTTGACCGTAACGCCTAAATACTCTGAGATATCATTTATGCCCAGGTACTTTTTGCTCATATATGCTCCCCCCGTTTTGTATTAAGGTTCACATATATATGTCAGGTTTGGGGAGTTTGTGACGAGGGTTGAGGCTGGGTTCACAACAAATATGGACCGCTGCTAACTTACGCTTCCGAAAACCCTGTCCAGCCCATCGATGGTTTTCTGCATATCAAAAGACTTCTGCTCTTCGCCGGTCAGGACAGGGAAAAGCTCGTCCCCAGTCCTTGACCTCATTTCATCCATTTCCTTGTCTGTTCTTCCTAAATTAACACTGTACTTCTTCAAATCCGGAGAGAAACCATCCTCC
>JAQUQN010000144.1 GCA_028716065.1 Candidatus Omnitrophota bacterium | reverse complement strand
ACCAATCGGCCGTGCTGGATGCTGTAGCGGTAGAGGACGGCATAGCGCATTTTCAGAAGCCTCCGGCCAATACATTTTATTATATAAAGAACCCGGAGATCGTGATATTCGAGGGTGAATTGCAGCTTCCGGGGCAATTCGGCATCAACCTGTTGGAAAGGGTGCTCGACCTGGCCTTGGCGTATAATATTAAAAGGATATTTACGGGAGCCGCTTTTCCGTTGCCCATAAGCCACAAGCAGCATCCCGAGGTCTACGGTGCCGCTAACAGAGATCAGGCCAAGGAATTGTTCAAGAAATTCAGGATAAAGGCGATGGAGGGAGGGCACATCTCGGGCCTGAATGGATTGATGCTCGGCTTTGCCGAAAAACGGAACATAGAAGCAGTATGCCTTTTGGCCACCATGCCCCAATATGCCATAGGTCTTCCTAACCCTAAGGCATCCCTGGCCATAATAGAGGCCTTAAGCGGCATATTTGGCTTTAAGATGGATCTAAGTGAACTGGGGCAATATATAAAAGAGATGGATGAGAAGATGGCCCTTATCGAAGATAAGGTAAAGGATGTCTTTGCGATAGAGGAAGAAAGGCATGAGCCTTATCATTCAGATAAGAAGATACCAGGCTATGTAATGGAAAGAGTGGAAAAACTTTTCCAGGAAGCCAGGCACGATAAGTCAAAGGCTATAACATTGAAAAAGGAGCTTGATAGATGGGACCTGTACAAGGTGTACGAAGACAGGTTCCTCGATCTATTCAAGAATAATCAATAATATATGATAAAGAAGATAATCTTGTCCGTTATAACCATCTCGGTTATCCTGGTGGCGGCGATATTCATATACCGCTATCAGATCCTGCAGTATTCCGCCGAAAGGTTCATAAAGAGCCTTTTACCCAACTATGTTACGATAGAGGGGCTATCTTTTGAGCCGCATGACAACAAGATCAGCGTAAAGGGTTTCAAGATATTGAATCCTCCGGATTTCTCCAATATATATCTTTTGGAGATCGATACCATAAGCTGCAAGTATAGGTTGAGAGGTAAGACGCTCTTCGACGGTTTTGAAGTTACCGAGCCCATCTTTAAAGACGCCGTACTGAATATCGAGAGGCTCGGTGACGGCAAGATCAACCTTAACGAGATGAAGCAATTTATAGAAAAATCTTCGGGTAGCGTAGCCCCTTCCGGGAAGAAGGTGCCGGCAAAAGCGAGCTCTACCTTGGCGGGAACTAAAAAGCTTCCGGATCTGGTGAAATTGCCGGAAGTTTTTAATGTCAAGAACGGAAAGCTTGTCTTTATCGATAGGCATGTCAAGCCTAAGACCCATCTCATATCATTTGAGGGGGTAGAGGCGGCCATCTCGCTTAAACTTAACGACACGTATACGCAGATGCTTAATCTCTCTTCTACGGGTCAGGGATTTCTGAACGGCGGCCAGAAAGAGACGATACGATGGACGGTATCTTTGAATCCTCAGACCCCGAAGCTTACCATGTCGAACAGATTTGAAGTTTCAAGCGTGAACATGCTCACCTTCGAACCTTATTATGATAAGTATTCGCCTCTCGTCTTCAAGAAGGGAACATTTTCCGGCACGCTTATCTTTGATTTCGATAACGGCAGCATCGGTTCCACCAACGAAGTACATCTATCGGACCTTCTCTTTTACGTGAAACGCGATCATGAGAATTCCGAATTTTGGGGGACCAGCGTCAAGGATCTCGCCAAATATTTTGCCTCGCCTTTCGGAGATATAGTATTCGACTTTAAAATAAAAGGGGATATGTCCAATCCCCAGTTTTATCTTGGCCCCATTTCAAAGCAGGCGTTGGCATCCATGGCCATAGATAAGGTCTCCAGCTTGATAGAGAACGCTAGTAAATCTCAGCAACCCGGCCAGAACGGCGCAAAGAGCGATATCGAAAAGGCGGGGGAGTATATCGAGATGTTCAAGGAAATGATCAAGAAGAAATAGTGGAAAGATTAAGTAAGAATTTTATCTGGATGGCTGCCGCAAACATAACAGGCAGCCTTTTTTCTTTCATCCTCTTCGTTTACCTTGCCAGGGTATTGGGCGTCAGGGCCTTCGGCTACCTCTCGTATGCCACGACGCTCGTCTTTTACCTGTCCGCATTTATGGACCTGGGGCTGTCTACCTACGGAGTAAGAGAAAGCGCAAAGGATATATCGCGGCTGTCCGAATATGTTTCCAATATCGTCTCTTTTAAATTGATGATAGCGATCGTACTTTTTATCCTTGTCGTGTTCGCCGCCTTGATAGTTAATGAATTGATCATGCTCAAGATATTGATGATAGAGGCGGCCTTGATGTTATTCGTATCCGCCCTGGCCACGGAATGGGCGTTTCAGGGCCTAGAGAAGATGCACATGGTCTTTGCATCGTTTAGCCTGGTGCCTTTTCTGCAGCTAGTCCTGGCTTATCTATTTGTCAGGGGTCCGGAAGACCTCCTTAAATTTCCTCTTATCAGTTTTGTATCATTTCTTCCTATAATAGCGGTATTTTTGCGGTATCTCAGGTTTAAACCGAAGATATTTACCCTCGACTTTAAAAAGATATATCTTTACCTGTCCAGTTCCGTTATTATATGGGCCATCTCATTATTCGCGCAACTTTATAACGGCGCCGACCTTCTAATTTTGGGGTTATACAGGAAGGCTGAACAGATCGGCTATTTCGCGGTGGCAAGAAGGGCCATCGGGAGCATCATCCTTTTGATGTTATTCCTTGCGAACGCGGCCTTGCCGCGGCTTTCAGCCACTTTCGGGGATAAGGATATAGGTAAATTCAAACTTGCCACTAAAAGGTTCTTGCAGTTGGCCCTGATGATCATTGGCCTTATTTTTTTACCCCTTATCGTCTTCAATAGGTATATAATATTAGCTACCGTTGGAGGCGATTACCTTCCGGCCAGCATGCCTTTCGTGATAATGATTGCCGGCGCCGCATTGGTATTCTTTAATCTGCCTTTTTCTACCGGGCTTATCGCGGCCGGCTACGAAAAGGATGTTTTAAAGCAGACCTTTGCTAGTGCGTGCCTCAATATAGCGGCAAACATGCTTTTGATAAGGGAATATGGTATGATCGGAGCCGCAATCTCCTTCGTTTTGGCGGAGGCACTGGCCTTAACCTGGATATTGCTTGTTTATAGAAAGAGGATAGGACCC
>JAQUQN010000143.1 GCA_028716065.1 Candidatus Omnitrophota bacterium | reverse complement strand
GGCGAATACTTCGACCCTCTGTCCGAGCGCTATCTTCGGGATGTCCTTTTCTATTATATTGAATTCCGCGTAGACCTTATCGATATTGACAAATAATCCGACCCTGTCATTCGGCGTGGCATAACTTCCCACATCCATCATCCTTGGCCCCATGAGACCGCTCGACATCGCGTATATATTCGTCTTATCGAGATCGCTTTTGGCCGATTCATACTCCAGCTTCGACTGGTCCATCTTTAACGGGGCTATGGCCCCTATCTCGAATAGTTTCTTGTTTTTATTCAACTCTATCTCCGAATATTTCAACTTCAGAAGGGCGTCCTTTTGAATAAGGCTGGCTATGATATCGCCCTCCTGTATCTTCTCGCCCTCTTCAAAATTGAAGCTCTCTACTATGCCCGGCACCTGGAACTTCAGGTCGTGTTCTTTGAAGCCTTTTATGTTCCCGAGAGACGGAAGGGTGTCCTTGAAATCCATCCTCTTTACCTTATACGCCTTTATGGCCGTCGCTTCCTCCTCGAATGTAACAGGGCGCGCCTTCGCGGCGATATCGGCCTTTTTCTTGAATAGGACCTTCTGTATATTCATCGTGGTCTTCACAAACACTGTCAGCAGTATCAGTATGACTATGATCAGGAAAAAGACCTTTTTGTCAAATTTGAAGTTCTTGATGTCAAAATTTTTAGGGTTGAGATTTTTTAAATTGAAATTACCCGGAGCGACCTTTTTCAAGGTCACCTCTTTGAAAAAATTCAATTTGTCCCTGATGCTCTTCATGTCTATCTTCATAATATTGCGCCTCCGGCCTTTAATTATCC
The DNA here is from genome assembly GCA_028716065.1 of Candidatus Omnitrophota bacterium. GTDB lineage: Bacteria > Omnitrophota > Gorgyraeia > 2-01-FULL-45-10 > 2-01-FULL-45-10 > JAQUQN01. Next base: position 2,415 of record JAQUQN010000143.1, on the reverse strand, counting down.
TGCTATCTCGTCCATTATAATAACCCCGGGTTAAACCGAGGGGTTATTTATCTTCCGTTTTTTTGAAATAGTCCGCTATGCCCACGGATTTACATATGCTAGCGACGGCTATATTGCAATCGGTTATCGCCTGCACATAGCCGAACTTTTCCTGGGCTAATTTTATCATGCTTTCTATTACGTTCGAGTCCTGCGCCTCTTCCATCTGTCGCCTGAATTTTGTAAGCTCGAGGTCGCTCTCCTGGTATTTGACCTTATTCATGGCGGTATCAAGCTGCATCAGGGCCTTCTCATAGTTAAAACAGGCCTCCTTGACCTCCAGCGTGACGTCCTGTTTGGTCTTTATCAACTCCTGGCGCGCCTTGTCGATATCGACGTTGGCCGCGTACTTCTCCGAATATTGCGCCAGGTTATCCAAGAAATTAAATTTATATGAGTTCGTTATAGTCTCGGTGCCATGGACGGCGCTGACGACGGGCACCCAGTGCTCTTTGGTATATCCGTATTCACCTGTCGATCCCCACAACGGTATGCTGACCTTGACACCGCCGTACCATTGCGGAGCAAGGTCCTCTACGTCATCGACGTCAGACTGGTCTTTTGCTATGAACTGTTCTTTTGCCAGCCCCCAGGAGCCCAGCAGGTCTATCTTCGGCCAGCTCTTCGATTTTGCGACCTTCATCTCATACATATAATACGAAACCATCAGAGAATTTATCTGCATCTCCGGCCTGTGGACCATGGCGTCGGATAATATGCTCTCAAAATCCGCGTCTATCTTTTTGAATTCCACCGCCTCTTCCACATCTATCCTCTCCCTGACATCGACATTCATCGCCTGTTTCAGTATCAGCTCCGCCACCTCTATGTCTCCCTTGGCGGAAGTAAGCTGAAATCTCACCTGATTGGTCTGGGCATTCACATTCAACAGCTCAAGGTTGGACATTATCCCGGAATCGGACTGCTTCAGGACCATTTCGTATATCCTGGCCACATCCCGCGAAAGCTCTTCCTGAAATTTAAGGTTCTCTTTCGCCTTCGCAAGCGTATAATAACCCTTTTTGACCTGCAATATGAGCTCGTTCTTTATCCTGGCGTATTCTCTGTTGACTATCTTTAAATTCACCTCGGCCTGTTTCATCGTAAACAGAAATTCCCCGCCGTGAAAAACGGTCCATTGGAAATCGACCGATTGTTTTCTGCCGTAAAAACGCCGGCCGTATATTTTCCCGGTATATTCTTCCATCCTGCCGCCTACCTTCGGGAGCATATTCCGCCTTGCCTCCCATAACCTCCATTCCGCAAGTTTAACGCTCTTCTTCGTTGTTTTTAACGGCAGGTTGTTCCGCACGGCTATCTCTATACATTCATTCATATTCAGGACCTTAGGCGCGGATATCTTTACCGTATCGGCCGCTGCGGCGTCGGCGGGGCTATTGGAGGCCTGATCCGTCGCGATAATCGAGTGCTGGGTCTTCTCCACTTCGGAGACAGCGCCGGATTGGGGCTCGGCAAAAGAGAGTGAGGCGCCGAATCCCAGGACGCAGGCAGTTATAATAATATGCGCTAAAAGCGATCTATGCTGGCTCATTACCCTTTTCCATCTCCCCTGTCCCGGACATCTCTTTTTTCTTCCTGTACTCCCTCATATAGTTCTTCATGTACGTTCTATGGCGGTCCCGATGTTCTTCCCTGTAGAGCTTGAGATACTCCTGATGTTTTTTGCGCCATTCAAGTGACCTTTTCCTGCACGTCTCGCGCCATGAAGAGTCCCTGCTCTCCTTATATTTGAAATAGTTGGGATTTCTTGTGCGCCATTTTTTCATATTTTCAAGCTGGCGCTGATATTGACACTCGAGCGAAGAACAGATGGTCTGGTTAGGGCGGTACTTGTTTGGTAAAAACGGCTTGCCGCAAACTCTGCAAAGTCTCTCTTCTGCCATATTTCACCCCTTTTTTGTTTTGGATCGATTTAGCTAAAAAATCATGCCTTTAAAAAAATCTCTCTTATAGCAAGGGAAGCTGCGCCGAGCGATACGGTATCCTCTCCCAGCTTGCCCGCGATTATCTTGACCATGTCTGCCTGTTTTGAAAAGGCGAGTTTCTTTACGGTCCTCCTTATAGGCTCGAGAATGAGCTCTCCGGCCTTTTCGACAACACCGCCTATCACGACGACTTCCGGATTGAATACATTGACTAGATAGGCTATCCGCACCCCGAGATTCATCCCGGCACTTTGTATTATGTCTGTGGCAAGATCGTCGTTATCCCTGGCGGCCTCTATCACGACCTCCGTAGTGATATTTCTCGTATCTCCCTTAGCGCATGCGACTATCTTTGTGCCTATGCCTCTCTCTATCTCCCGTTTAGCCATCTGCGTTATACAGAGATCGACCCCCCAGGGCCTTAAATACT
>JAQUQN010000142.1 GCA_028716065.1 Candidatus Omnitrophota bacterium | reverse complement strand
CGCGCGCATAAAGATATCGCGCGTCTTGAAATCTCCAAAAAAGATTTCCGAAAAGTCATTACTCATAAAGACGCTATCGTGAAGAGATTAAAGCAATTGGGTTTCGTTTATATTACACTCGATCTTGCAGGATATCGTACTGGTAGCATGCATGAGGGAAGATAAATTTTTCTCAATTGCAGAGCAAAATTACCTATGTTATAATTACGACCTGGGAAATAATCTTCTTCCTTGTAAAAGGGAAGGAGAACAGCCCCGAACGTAGTGAGGGGCGTTAGGAGGAAACCGTAGGTTTCCTCCTAAGGAGCGGAGACAAACAAGGCCTACCACGTTGTTTGCTGAGTGGCCGCAGTTTGTCGGAGCGACGCGGGAGTAGTTCAATGGTAGTGCAGTAGCCTTCTCCCGCCTAAACCAGACCAAACACAACGTATGGCGGGACCCCGCCATGAATAGCATATTGTCTTGTGTAGGCGGGGCAAGCTTTTCGCGGGAGTAGCACAATGGTAGTGCAGTAGCCTTCCAAGCTACCTACGTGGGTTCGATTCCCATCTCCCGCTCCATTCTGCTTCGCCCTTCAGCAAGCTATAGGTGGTAGGGCTACGCAGAAATTGTAGCAAAGCAGAATGCCTCTACGAAGCCATACCGTTGTTTACAAGTTGAATGGCGAAGTAGGGCATATAGTAGTTGTTTTATTACGTACGAGAAAATCTCCCGCTCCATTCTGCTTCGCCCTTCAAGTAGCAATAGACGGTCGGGCTTCGCAGGAATAAGGAAACTCATGAATACTGAACCTAAAACCAAATGGTACTTTACCAAGACGGCGCTCGTCATAGCCTTTTTGTGCGTCGGGCCGTTTGCGATGCCGCTTGCCTGGTTCAACCCACGATTCAGCCGGAAGGATAAGATCCTATTAAGCCTTCTAATGATAGTCGTGACATATTTTCTTACCGTCCTGATGAGGATGTCGCTTAATTCCATATCCTCGGCATACCAGTTGATGCTGCAATAATAGGGGATGCCATGCAGTCAAATTTGACCGAACGCGTCCTGAAGACCATCCGGAACTATGAATTGCTTGAACCGGGCGACAGAGTCCTTGCGGCGGTTTCCGGAGGCCCGGATTCGGTCTTCCTTCTGCATGTCCTGAGGCATTTAAAGAATAAATTGGGCCTGAAAGATATCGTCGCGTGTAATATCGATCACGGCCTGCGCGGTAGAGAATCCAGGGAGGATTCTCTTTTTGTTTCCCGGCTTTGCAAGTCCGCAGGTGTAAAACTCATCCAAAAAAAGATAACGGCGAAAAGCTTGAAATCGAAGGTTTACTCGACGGAGGAGATGGCGCGCCAGGCGCGCTACAGGTTTTTCAGGAAGGCCTCGTGCGATAGTGGTGCCAATGTCATCGCCACCGGACATACGCTGGATGACCAGGCCGAGACGGTCCTCATGCGCGTGATAAAAGGCGCCTCACTCAAAGGGGCGGTGGGCATACTCCCGACAAGAGAGGATGGCGATGTAAGAGTTATAAGGCCGCTATTGGAATTGGAAAAATCCGAGATCATCCGGTTCCTTGATGATAAGAGGATCGACTACAGGATAGACCGCACGAACCTGGAACCCATATATTTCAGGAACGTCGTGAGAAGCGAAATAGTGCCGTTTCTCGAGAGGTACAATCCACGCCTCAAAAGAGCGTTATTTAACCTTGCCGAACACCTGCGGGAGGATTACGAATTCATAGAAGAGGCAAAGAAAGCCTCCAAACTCACAACTCACAACTCCAAACTAAAAAGAGGGAAGATCGAACTAAAACTAAGCGACGTCGTGATCCAACCCGCCGCGCTTCAGAAGGAATTGCTGCGCGACGCGCTGGAAAAGATAGGCGGCGAGGTGAAGCGGCTCTCATTCCGCCACTGGAAAGAACTTTCAGCCCTCATAAGGCATAAGAGAAGCGGTAATTCCGCGGACCTGCCCGGGGGCATCAGGATAACGCGTACGGAAAAATTTCTGACCTTCCATAGATTATAATCTTGATATAATAACACTATTTTGATAAAATCATTACGCTGATAACATTATACCGAATGGAGTTTAAATGAATAAGAAGACCACCAAACCAAAGATACCCATAAAGCCTGCAAAAAACGGCGGCAACCTGATCCTCTGGGTCCTCATAACGTTGGGGATCATATTTCTGTTCAATACCTGGACGCAGACCGGAGAAAAACCCGTCCAGGAGATGCCTTATGCCAGGTTTTTCGAGATGGTCAAAAGTAACGCCGGCACCAACGAGATCAAATCCTCCATAAAGGTCGAGAATATTATCAAGGGCGAGCTGTCGGACGGCTCAAAATTCACGGTGAACATACCGGAAAACGACCAGGACCTGATCCGTCTTTTAAGGGAGAATGTCAGGGATTTCGATGTCAGGCCGCCGAAGACGCTCTGGATGAATATTTTTTACTATCTCGGTCCCACGGTGCTTTTCATAGTATTCTTATGGCTTTTCGCGTACCGCTCTCCCGGAGGCCCCGGCGGAGGCGGCAGGATATTGTCATTCGGTAAATCGAGGGCGACATTGGCTTCCGAATCGACACGCAAGGTGACCTTCGAGGACGTTGCCGGGGTGGATGAGGCCAAGGAGGAACTGCAGGAGGTCATAGAGTTCCTGAAGGACCCCAAGAGGTTCCAGCGGCTCGGCGGAAAGATACCGAAAGGCGTGCTTCTCATGGGGCCGCCAGGCACGGGAAAGACGCTCCTCGCCAAGGCAGTGGCGGGCGAAGCGAAAGTGCCATTTCTATCAATATCGGGTTCGGATTTCGTGGAGATGTTCGTGGGAGTGGGCGCTTCAAGAGTGAGAGACCTTTTTGACCAGGCGAAGCGTTCGGCCAAGCAGAGCGGGCGCGGCGCCATCATATTCATAGATGAGATAGATGCCGTGGGGCGCCTCCGTTTCGCCGGTATCGGCGGCGGGCATGATGAGAGGGAGCAGACCCTGAACGCGCTGTTGGCGGAGATGGACGGCTTCAATACCCAGGAAGGCGTGATACTGATAGCCGCGACCAACAGGCCCGATGTCCTGGATCCCGCGCTCTTAAGGCCCGGCAGGTTCGACAGACAGATCGTCGTCGACAGGCCCGATATCGTGGGACGCGAGGCGATATTGAAGGTCCATGCCAGGAATATAAAGTTAGACAAGATAGCCAACCTTAATTCGATCGCCAGGCAGACGCCCGGATTTTCCGGAGCGGACCTCGCCAA
>JAQUQN010000141.1 GCA_028716065.1 Candidatus Omnitrophota bacterium | reverse complement strand
ATTTCTCTTTTACGGAAGCGCCCGTAAATACCATGCGCGTCAGATCCGAGTTATAAAAGCCTAACCTGCAACCGATATCTATCATGACAACCGAATCTTTCCGTATCTTGTCATCGCCGGCCCTAGCATGAGGCCTTGATGAATTGGGCCCGGAGGCTATTATGGGTTCGAAGGCAGCTCGAGCGCCGTTCTTAATGAACTCCGTTTCTATCCTATCTCTCAGGTATCTTTCGGTAACGCCGGGCCGTATCAAAGCGACTACCCTGCCGAGGACCTTTTTATTCAGCCGGACGGCCTCTTTTATGGCCTTGACCTCAGCACGTTCTTTTATAGCCCTCATCCCCTCTATCAAACCTTTTACCGGGATGAATTCCGCGTTGGAAATGAGGCCCTTCAGCCTGGCCGCCACTTCATATACAAGGTTCATCGCCTCAAAACCGATCTTCCTGGCGCGGTTGGCCCTTATCAATCTTTCGAGATTCTCGTATGTCGAAGATTCTACCAGCTCCATGTCGAAACCCTTGACCGATACGGCAGCTTCTTCTATATATCTCGAATCTGTCAAAAAAAATCTCTTCTTCCCCGAAAAGAATAAGAAAGAGTCCCTTCCCTCGAATCCGCTTAAATACGAGACGTTCGTCTCGTTGGTTACCAGAAAAGAGTCAAGGCCTATCCGTTTTAAACTTTCCGAGAAGACAGACAGCCTCTTTTCGCAATTACGCATTTTTTAAGAGCCCGATGGCGGCCTGGAGGCCCAACAGGTAACTCTCCTTGCCGAAACCACATATCTGCCCTTTCGCGACCGGCGCGATCAGGGACGTATGGCGGAACTCCTCGCGCGAATAAATATTCGACAGGTGTACCTCTACGGCCGGCAGGTCGACTGCGCTTATGGCGTCCCTGATGGCCACGCTGGTATGCGTGTAGGCAGCCGGATTTATGAGTATGGCGTCATATTTGCCCTTGGCGGAGCCGATCGCCTTCACTATCTCTCCCTCATGGTCCGATTGGATTATCTCCAGGGAAACATTCTTGACCTTGGCCATTTTTTTCAGGTCTTCGTTTATCTCTTCTATAGTGACCTTTCCGTAAATATCCACCTCCCTTTTACCCAGAAGGTTAAGGTTTGGTCCGTGTATGACGAGTATCTTTCGCATGGTCACTTCTCCTTTGAATCTTGCCGGGGCATTTCGGCCTCGTCTATGAGCATTATCGGAATATCGTCCTTTATGGGGTAACGCCTCCCGCACCCTACGCAAACGATCCTGTCGCCTTCCATCCTGACAGCGGCCTTGCACGCGGGACAGGCAAGAATATCCAGTAATTCTTTATCGATCATATATTCGCCTCCTTCATGGCGCGACCTCTTTCAACTTGACCTTGAATTGCGGGCTGACGGAGTAGATCACCCCGCCTATCACACTTACCAGCAATAAGACAAAAAGCCACAATATGCTGACCGCGAAGGCGTTCTCTTTGCCTATCAGCTGGCTGAAGAGAAGCACCGTCGACCCTTCCCTCAATCCCAGGCCGTTAATGGACGGCAATAGGCTCAACATGCTGATGATGGGGACTCTCAGGAGAACATCCAGGATGGGTATGCGCGATCCTATGCTGAAGGCCAGAATGCCGAGACCGAAAAAGAAGAGAAGCTGGCTCACCATCGATATAACAAATGACTTGAACATCAGGGCCTTGCGATTCTTGTAATGGTGCACCGTATCATAAGCGGTTTTCAGTTTTTCCTCGATGGGCTTCAGAAAAAACGTAATGGGTTTAAGTTTCTTGGCCAATTTCTTGTTCGTCATGAATATGACCGCCAATATCGCAAATAGGGTAATGAGGTAAATAATATTTTTTATGGAGTTATCCACCACATCCCTACCCCCTAACAATAGGGCGAAGAAGGCCATGAAGACCATCGTGATGAGACCTATGATCCTGTCCACAAATACGGAAGTGTAAGAGGCCATCCTGTCGTTGTTCTTTTTTGAAAGGTAATACCCTTTTATCACGTCGCCCCCGATGGATGTGGGCAGGAAGTTGTTGAAAAAATAACCTATGAAGGTCAGCGAAAGCGACTCGACAAAGGTTATCGTCGTCTTCTGGGCCGCCACGATCAGTTTTAACCTTATCGAGGCAACGGCAATGGCCGCCAGATAAAAAATGAATCCCGTTGAAAGTAAAAGGACATTCGTTCCCTCCAGAACCCGCAGGATCTGGCCGTACTTATCCCTCATAATATATAGTAATATTACTATAAGGAATAGACTTACAAATATCCTCAAAAGCGTAAATATGGGTTTCTTCATGGGAATAATAATTTAGCATATAGGCTTCAGGAAGTAAAGCGGAATTTGAGGCGTTATGCGGCGTCTTCTTTGGTATCTTCGATCTGAGGTATCACATCTTCGGGCAGGCCTGTTTCGGAGATGCCCTTCTGCTTGCGTATGTCTTCAAGCTTTCTAATGGGCCGTTCGAGCTGATTGCGCCGCGTAGATGTCAGCGCGTTGAACTCCTCCTGGGTCTCCTTTATCTTCTTGCCCAGTTTATCGAAAGATTTTATGAAGGATTCCCACTGTTTGTTGAAAGCCCCCAATAGCGAAAGTATCTCGGAGGCGGTCTTCTCGAGGTTGAAGTTATCGACGGCCTGCCTTATCACGGCCAGTATCGCGTATAAAGTAAGCGGCGAGCATACTATGACCTTGTTTTTGAGCGCCTCGTCAAGGAGGCCGCGGTCATTTTCGTTTATAAAGCCGTAGGCCTGCTCATTCGGTATGAATATGATGACATAATCGAGCGTATTCTCTTCCGGATTTATGTAATCCCTGTTCTTTATCTCCCTTATCCTGGCCCGTGTATCGCGCAGGAATTGGTCCCTATATCCCTCTCTTTCATTATCGTTCGATGTCTCCAGATACCGTAAATAATTATCCAGCGGAAATTTCACATCCATGTTGACTTTCAGGCCCTGAGGGAGGAGAAACGTATAATCCGGCCGGCTCGTCACGGTCTCTTGCGCCTTTTCCTTGAGGTAATTTATGCCTTCAATGAACCCTGCAAGACGCAGGACGTCCTCCGCCATTCTCTGCCCCCATTGCCCGCGGGCAGTTGTGCTGGCCAACGCGCTCCTCAACTGTCCCGTCGTCTCCTGCAGTTTTCCGGTCTGTTCGGCGGCTGTCTTTAACTGATTTGCCAGTTCGCCGAATTTATTTTCTCTGTCTTTTTCGAATTCCGTAACCAGGTTCTGTATATTTTTAAGCTCGTCCTTCATCAGGAGTAGTGTCTGGTCTATGAG
>JAQUQN010000140.1 GCA_028716065.1 Candidatus Omnitrophota bacterium | reverse complement strand
CTTCCCCTCTTTTTAACCTTGCGTTTTGGTGTTGGTTTCTTCGGCTTGCGTCTTTTGGCGCCCATTGACCGGGACGGTTTAGGCGGCTCTTCTATTATAGGTGGTGGTTCCGGAGGCGGCGGTCTAAAAGATAGCTCTTCCGAAGGAGTCTCTTCCGAAGGAGGCGTGATTGGAACGACGGGTAGCGGAACATCCACGGGCTTTTCAGGTTTCTTCCTGGAAAAAGCAGACAATATCTTATCGCGCGCGCCGGCAACGGATAAGTATAAAGAAGGTATTACGATCAACGTAAGATATGTGGATACCAACAAGCCGCCCATGACGGTTATGGCCATCGGCGCGCGCAGTTCCGCGCCTTCTCCGCCTAAAAATGCCATCGGCACGAGCCCCAATATAGTCGTAAGGGCCGTCATCAAGATGGGCCGCAGCCTCACCTTGCTGGCATTCACTACCGCGTCTTTGACACTCATGCCTTTAGATATGAATAGGTTTATACAGTCTATCAATACTATGGCGTTATTTACTACTATACCTCCCAATATACCAACCCCCATGAGCACGTAAGCGCTGACGCTGGTGCGCGTGATCAAAAGGGCCCAAGCGACGCCGATCAGAGACAGCGGTATCGTAAACATTATTATGAAAGGCTGCCAAAGTGATTCAAAGATAGCGGCCATTATCATGTATACCAGGAGGAATGCCGCTATTATCGCGTTCCTCAAACTTATGAATGATGCCTTCATCTCTTCCGATTCACCTGCTATCTTGACGATATACCCCTTCGGAATGGACATCCTTTTTATCATATCGTTAACATCGGCCATCACATCTTTTAGCGGCCTATTATAGATATTCGCGTAAACCGTTATCACCCTCTCCTGGTTTATCCTCTTTATTTCGCTCGGCCCCTTGCCCTTGCCGAAGGAAGCGACGCTGGAAAGCGGAACGCCGAAGCCGTAAGGCGACTCTATCTCTATCCTGCCCAGTTTTTCAAAATTATCCCTGTCCGCATTACGCAGCCTGACCCTGATATCGTACTCCTGCCCCTTTTCCTTGAACTTCGTGGCTACGTGGCCCTTGAGCGCTATGAGCGCGGTCTGAGCGATATCCGTGACCGACAGGCCGTAGATAGCCGCTTTATCCTTATCTATGAATACTTTCGTTTCCGGCGACGGTTCGGCAAGATCGTTCTTGACGCCGTAGATACCATTGATAGCGCTAAGGCCTCTCTGCGCGGCGAACGTCAATCTTTCAAGCGTGGCCAGGCTATCGCCCTTTATCTCTATGGTCACAGGCGCTTGGACCTGCATTCCTGTAGCAAGGACGTTTTCCTGTAATACATATTCGATCTTCGCGTCCTCCAGATTCATCTTGGCAAACCTGTCCTTTATGATCTGCACTACGTCCGAACTTTTAAGTTTTCTCTTCTTCCTCAGGGTTACGGCTATCTCTGCCTGATTTGCGGCCAGACGTTCTGTTATATCGCGGATGGTCGTCTCTCTGGTGGAACCTACCGTCGTGTTCACGCTGAGCACTTCCGGTATCTTCATTATGAAATTTTCTATTCTTTCAGAAACCGAATTGGTAACATCGAGCCTGGTTCCGGCAGGCATGTCCACCTTTATGATGAACTGGCCCTGGTCCACTTTCGGCATCAGTTCTTTATCCATGACGATGAAGAGTGTCAGCGAGAGAAGGAAGACGACAAACGTCAAGACCAGGTATCTTGCCTTTGCGTTTATGAACTTATCCAGAAGTCCCTCGAAGGAACGTCTGACCTTTGCCAGCAAGGCGATCTTGTCTATCTTCGTAAGGTCGTTTTCGTCGGCAGGTATGTTGCTCTTATCGGCGGATAGGGCGCGCGAAGCTAATAGAGGTATTATGGTTATCGATGCTAAGAGGGATGCCAATAGAGAGAATGTGACCGTGAGGGCAAAATCTTTCGATATCTGCCCTATAATACCCACCACGAATATGAGGGGCAGGAAGACGACAACTGTAGTGAGTATCGAACCGGTAACGGATATGAAGACCTCATTGGCGCCCATGATGGCCGCGCTCTTCTTCTCCTCCCCCATCTGCATGTGCCGGAATATATTCTCCACGACAACTATGGCACAGTCCACGAGGCTTCCTACGCCGAAGGCCAGGCCTCCGAGCGACATCATGTTCAGGGATATCCCGGAGAAGTACATAAGGGCAAATGTGGCCATGACGGATATGGGTATGGTCATGGTCACTATAAGAGCACTCCAGACATTGCGCAAAAAATAGAATAGGACCAAAAAGACGAGTACGCCGCCCTGCCATGCCGCGTTCCATACTCCGCTTATCGAGCTTTTTATGAACTCGGACTGGTCATAGACTATCTCCATCTTGATATCCTTGGGCAGGTCCTGCTTCAGTTCAATTATTTTTTTCTTTACATTGTTTATTATCTTAACCGTATTGCCCAGGGCCTGTTTCTGGACGGCCACGGAGATATTCTCCTTGCCGTTATATCTTGAAAAACTCGTCCTCTCTTTCTGGTCGTCGTATATTTTGGCCACATCCTTCAGATATATAAGACGCTTGTCTTTTGATATCAATCCTCTTCTTTTGAGGGTGTCTCTTTCGCGCTCTTCCCTGTATGCCTCTTCCCTGGACTTTTCCGAACCTATGGAGACCGTCTCTAGGTCCCTTACCTGCTCGAACTCGCCCAGGGTCCTGATCAGATATTCATAGAAACTTTCTTTTATGGTACCTGCCGGATAATTGAGGTTGGCATTGCTTATTGCTTTGGAAACATCGAGTAACGATATGCGACGGGTCTGGAGCTCATCCTGGTTGACCTCGATCTGTATTTCGCGTTCCACGCCGCCGGATATGTTCGCCGAAGCCACCCCCTCGACCTTTTCGATCTCATCCTTGATCATTCGCCTCACTATCTCCCTGAGGCTCATGGGCGCCCGGCTCGTGGAACTGGTAACGCTGAGCAGAAGTATTGGCCTGTCGAACGGGTTAAAAGGAAGAACCGTCGGCTCCTCCGCTTCGCGCGGAAGGCGTTCCTTGATAAGGTCTATCTTTTCCCTCATACCCAATGAGGCGAAATTAATATTCTGGTTCCATCCGAACTCGGCTATAACGAGACTTAAGCCCTCTTTAGATATGGAACTTATCCTTTTTACCCCGGCTACGGTCCCGACAGCCTCTTCGATGGGTTTGGTTATGAGCGTCTCGATCTCTTCGGGAGCGGCATTTTCATAGGGGGTGACTACTGTAAGCTGCGGATAGACTATCTGCGGAAAGAGTTCCTGTGGAAGCAATTCC
>JAQUQN010000139.1 GCA_028716065.1 Candidatus Omnitrophota bacterium | reverse complement strand
TTTTCTTATGGGGGCAGTACGGCGCTGGAATTTTCCTTGAGCGGATTGAAGTTACGCCTCGAGGCCTTTGAATGCCCCCTTATAGAAAAGGGTTTGGCCATTGACAGGACCCGTAAAATTTATGCAGAAAGTGCATTTCCTACTGGCGCCTTGACTTTATATATATGATATGGGTATAATCTATTGTGATGTATGGCATATAATTATACCAATATAGTGGCGGCATATTCCTGTCCAATATAAGGGACTACATGGCATTCGGAAAAGACGCGAAGAGAGACGATATAGCGGTCGAGGAATGGAATGTCATATTCGATGCCATAGATGACGCCATATTCGTAGCCGATATCGATAATAACATACGCAAAGCGAACAGATCATTCGCTAAATTATACGATATCGCCCCTGAAAAGCTGATCGGAAAAAAGTGTTATGAGCTGGTTCATAAAATGGACAAGCCATGGCCTTTATGTCCGTTCGAGAAGACAAAATTAGATAAAAAGACCCACGTCGAAAGGGTCGACGATCCCAATATAGGTTTCCCCGTATTAGTTACCACCTCTCCCATCTTTGACCGTGACGGAAAACTCGCCGGCATAGTCCACATCGCGAAGAATATATCCGATTATGCCAAGGCACAGGAAGACCTCGAGAAAGAGAAGAAGGCCCTGGAGGAGTCCGAGACAAAATACCGCGCGATCTATGACTCTTCAACCGATGCCGTCATGCTGCTCGAACCGGGTGACGGATTCATAGGCGGCAACAGGGCCGCGATAAGGATGTTCGGCTGCAAAGACGAGGCCGAGTTCGTTTCTCACACCCCCGCTGATTTCTCCCCGGAATACCAGCCCGACGGCGCATTATCTTCGGCCAAGTCCGTCGAGATGACCGATATCGCCGCGAAGAACGGTTCGCATTTTTTTGAATGGAAGCATAAGCGCATAAACGGAGAGGAATTCGACGCCTCTGTCCTTCTGATAAGGATGGAGCTGGGAGGCGAGATCATATTGCAGGCCACGGTCCGCGATATATCCGGTCAAAAAAAGAATGAGGCTGAACTGAAGAAGAAGGTGGACGAATTAGAAAGGTTCATCAAGGTAACGGTAGGCAGGGAATTAAGGATGAAGGAACTGAAGGCGAAGATCGCCCGGCTCGAATCTAAATTGGGTATAAAGTGATGGTTATGCATAAGGCGAAAGTCTCCATAAGACGCAAGATAACTCTCATCATAGCCGTCTCCATAGCCGTAATAACATTTGCCTGCATCGGGCTGATATATTTTACCGGCTCGAATTTTTTGACCAACTTTCTCGGAAGGGAATACGCGCAGTTAGCCCGGGCGCTGAGCGAGAATACCAGAGATATACTCGAAGGTGAGATAGAGGACGTCGTGTCTTATACGACGAGGCATCTCTGGATTAACGCGGTCAGGGAGAAAAACGTTCAGTATGCCGGCATGGATAAAGCGGCGATAGAGCGCAGGATGCTGGATATGGACAAGAAATGGGAGGCGGCAAAAAAGGGCGATCCCATCTTGAAAGAATATCTCGATAACGACATAAGCCAGGGTATGCATGAAACCATCAAGGTCCGCGGCAAGCTGGCGGAGATCTTTATAACGGATAAATACGGAGGCCTTGTAGCCTCCTCGGATAAGACGAGCGATTTTTATCAGGCCGATGAAGAGTGGTGGCAGAAGGCGTATAACGGCGGTAAGGGTGCGATATACGTAGGAGAGGCTGAGCTCGATCAATCGACCAATAAATGGGTCATATCCATAGCAGCGCCTATTAAGGATGATAACGGTGAATTTCTGGGTGTCTGCAAAGATAACGTTATTTTGGAAAAATTATTCAGCAATCTTGAGAATTTCAAGCTGGGAGATACGGGTCACGCCATATTGACCAATGAGAAGGGGATGCTCTTATTTCATCACGGAATAACCTCAATAGGTAAAGTTGCTTTTTCAGAGGATGATATGCAGAGATTGTTCAAATTGAAAAGGCAATATATGGTGATAAGGGAAGGCCATCTTCACAGCCAGAAGGTATTCATGGCATTCGCATGGATAAAACCGCCCCACTCTCCGAATGACAATGCAAAATGGGTGATATTTGTAGTGCAGGATGCGACCGAGGCATTGGCGCCTGTGCACGAATTTGTCGTTCAGCTCGTCATCATCGCTCTCTTCATGACGATCATGCTGGTCCCCGTAAGTTATTTTTTCAGCGGCATAATAGTCGCCCCGATCCGCAAATTACGTCTTGCCGTGGAACATGTGATAGCCGGCGATCTGGATTACAAGATAATGGTGAAGACAGGCGATGAGATAGAGGAGTTCGCCAACGCATTTGAGAATATGATAGCGAATATAAAGACGAAACAGGAGGAACTTAGTAATTTTTCAAAAGGCCTTGAATCGAAGGTCGAAGAGCGCACCAGAGAATTGAGGCAGGCGCAAGAAGCGTCCCTTAATATAATGGAGGACCTGCAGCTGGCAAAAGAGGAGTTGGAGAGGTCGAACAAGGAACTCATGAAGCTCGACCAGTTGAAGAGCGACTTCATCTCTACCGTATCGCACGAATTGAGGACGCCCTTATCGATAATAAAAGAGGGCATAAGCCTCGTCATTGATAAGATCCCCGGCGAGATAAACGAAAAACAGCAGAAGATCCTCGACATATCAAAGCTTAATATAGACAGGCTCGCGCGTATCATAGACAGCCTGCTCGACATATCCAAGATCGAAGCCGGAAAGGCCGAGATGAAGAGGGGCCTTATAAATATATCGGAGATCGTAAATCAGGTGGCCGTGTCTTTTGAGGGCAAGGCAAAGGATAAGGGCCTGGAGGTCAAGCTCGATGTGGATGATGTCAAGGGAAGCGTCTATGCGGACGCGGACAGGATAATACAGGTCCTTACGAACCTCGTTGGTAATGCCGTCAAATTTACCCAGTCCGGCTCCATAAAGATATCGTGCAAAGATAAAGATGAAGATGTGGTCTGCTCAGTAGCCGATACCGGCGCGGGCATATCGAAGGAAGACCTTAATAATGTCTTCAATAAATTTCAGCAATTCGGCAGGACGGCGGGAGCGGGAGAAAAAGGCACGGGCCTGGGTCTTTCGATAGCAAAAAATATAATAGATATGCACAAAGGCGATATCTGGGTCGACAGCGAGTTGGGCAAGGGCAGCACTTTTACGTTTAAACTGCGGAAATATACCACGCAAACCCTATTCAAAGAATACGTGGATGCGGGCATACAAAAAGCCGCGCAGAACAATGCCAGTATGTCGATAATAATCGTAAGGCTTA
>JAQUQN010000138.1 GCA_028716065.1 Candidatus Omnitrophota bacterium | reverse complement strand
TATTTTGGGCACATTCTTTGTAAGGACGAAAGAGAAGGCGGAGCAAGCCACGCTGCTCATGGCGTTACGCCGCGGCGTATTCTCAAGCGCCATAATGGTAGCCATATCCTCCTTCTTCGTAGTGAAGTTGAATCTCGGCATGGAATATATAGGTATATACTACGCGGTCATTTCCGGACTCATAGCCGGAGTTCTAATCGGGCTTTCGACGGAGTTCTTCACTTCAAGCGGATATACTCCGACCAGAAGCATTTCAGAATCGGCGCTTACGGGCCCCGCTACAGTGATAATAAGCGGTATCTCCGTGGGCATGCTCTCTACCTCTGTACCTGTTATAGTGGTAACGATTGCCATAATGGCGAGTTATTATCTGTCCGGAGGCGGCATCGACCCCAACATGGGTTTGTATGGCGTGGGTATATCCGCAGTTGGAATGCTGTCGACGCTCGGGATAACTTTAGCCACGGACGCTTACGGGCCCGTGGCCGACAATGCCGGCGGGAACGCCGAGATGACAAACCAGCCAAAGATAGTTAGGCAGAGGACGGACGCGCTCGATTCACTGGGGAATACCACGGCGGCAACAGGCAAGGGTTTCGCGATAGGTTCGGCCGCGCTCACGGCGCTGGCGCTAATCGCGGCATACCGTGATCAACTAGAGATACTCGGAGGGAGTTTAAATCTTTCATTGATGAACCCTCCGGTCCTGATAGGGTTGTTCATAGGAGCGATGCTTCCCTTCGCGTTCTGCGCGCTGACGATGAAGGCCGTAGGAAGGGCAGCGGGCGCTATAGTTGTCGAAGTAAGAAGGCAATTTAAAGAAATAGCTGGCCTGATGGAAGGCAAAGCCAAGCCGGACTACGCGCGCTGCGTCAAGATAGTGACAGCGGCCGCGCAGAGAGAGATGATATTACCGGCGCTTCTTGCCATAACAGCGCCTATATTCGTGGGCCTCCTGGCGGGCATAAACAGCGTGGCCGGGATGCTAACAGGCGCTACCGTAGCCGGTTTTGTATTGGCGGTAATGATGGCAAATTCTGGCGGAGCATGGGATAACGCCAAGAAATATATAGAGGAAGGCAATTTCGGAGGAAAGGGTTCCGATGCCCACAAGGCAGGAGTGGTCGGCGATACCGTAGGAGACCCGTTCAAAGACACTTCGGGGCCGAGCCTCAATATCCTGATAAAATTGATGTCGATGGTCTCCATAGTATTTGCTTCTTTCATACTTCATCATGCGCTGATCAAATGACAATTAAGCTCTGATGAATAATTCCAGGAAGATACCCCAGCACGTAGCGATAATAATGGACGGTAACGGAAGGTGGGCGCGAAGCCGGGGCCTGCCTAGGATAGCCGGACACCGCGCGGGAGTCAAATCTGTCCAGGAGGCCATCAAGGCCGCGAGAAAATTCGGCGTGAAGGTCCTGACGCTCTATACATTCTCCACCGAGAACTGGAAAAGGCCCAGGATAGAAGTGAATGCCTTGTTCGCTCTTCTGGAAGAATATCTCGATAAAGAAGAAAATAAATTAAACGAAAACAATATACGCCTCTCGGTCATAGGAAAGACTCTGGACTTGCCCCGGGCCGTCCAGGATAAACTATCAAAGATAATCGGTTCAACCAGGAATAACACGGGCCTCATTTTAAACCTGGCCCTGAACTACGGCTCGCGCTCCGAGATGATAGGGGCCGTGCGCGACATCTCCAAAAATGTCGCTTCAGGGGTTCTGCGGCCGGAAGATATCGACGAGGCCGTATTTTCAAAATATCTTTACACCAGGGACATGCCCGACCCGGACCTCTTGATAAGGACCTCGGGAGAGTACAGGGTTTCCAATTTTCTTCTCTGGCAGATAGCATATTCGGAGATCTACATCACAAAGAAGTTATGGCCGGATTTCCGAAAAAGCGATTTTAAGAAGGCGATAGAAGAATACCAAAAGAGAGAAAGGCGTTTTGGTGGATAGCTCGAACCTTGCGAAAAGGTTATGGAGTTCCGTTTTGATATTGATACTGGTCGGTATCATCATCTTCTATTTTCCGAACTGGGTATTTCTGGTCCTGGCGTCTTTCTTCATAGGGTTTTCGCTTTATGAATTCTTCAATCTGATAGAGAAGAAGGGGGTATTCGTATATAAATACATCGGGGTGATCATAGGTATGTTAGTCCCGGTGATAATATATTTCCAGATGGGGATAGATGGATACTTTAACCTTGAACCGTTCTTCATAGTCTTCGCCTGCCTATTTATCTTCGTGCTGCAATTCGCCCGGCGCGACAATTCGGACGCGCTGACAAGCATAGCCGTAACGATGTTCGGACTGTTGTATATCTCATGGTTTCTCTCTTTCTTCATAAAGATCAAACTCCTGGCTGATGGCTCCCGCCTCGTCGCTTTTCTGATCCTGGTAACCAAGGGCGGCGACATAGGGGCCTATTTTGCCGGTAATTCTCTCGGTAAACATAACCTCATTCCCAGGATAAGCCCCAACAAGACGATAGAGGGGACCATCGGAGGGCTCATATTCAGCCTCTTGATAGCGTTATTGAGCAAATCGTATCTTCCTAAATTTTCATTAAATCAGCTCGTCCTGTTAGGCGTATTATTGGGGATCCTGGCACAGGTGGGCGACCTGGCCGAATCGTTGCTGAAGAGGGCCTGCGGAGCGAAGGACTCAGGCGCTAATATTTCCGGTTTCGGCGGCATGCTCGATGTAGTGGACAGCCTGTTGTTCACCACCCCGATATTCTATTTTTATCTGAAGATCTTTACTCGGTAGAATAATGAAAGAAAAAGTAGCAATTCTCGGATCGACCGGCTCAATAGGCGTAAATACATTAGCTATCATAGCGCACCTCTCTGATAAATTCGAAGTCGTCGCGCTTTCCGCAGATTCAAACATCCGGCTCCTTGCCGAACAGGCCTGTAAATTCAAACCCAAGATAGTGGTAATCAGGAATGAAGCGCTGGCCGGAGATGTAAGGCCTTTGATGCCGTCCGGCATAAAGGTAGCTACAGGACCTGAAGGCCTCAAAGAGATCATATCAAGGAGCGACGTCGATACGGCCGTATTCGCGATCAGCGGCAGCGCCTGCCTCATCCCTCTTCTGGAGGCGATCAAGAGGAAGAAAAAGATAGCGCTGGCAAATAAGGAAGCGCTCGTAAGCGGCGGTTCTTTAGTCACGGAGATAGCCAAAAAGAACAGGGTAAAGATAATACCCATCGACAGCGAACACAGCGCGATATTCCAATGCCTTGAGTCGAGGCGGGATTATCTGACGAAAATATATCTTACCGGAACGGGCGGGCC
>JAQUQN010000137.1 GCA_028716065.1 Candidatus Omnitrophota bacterium | reverse complement strand
ACCAACGTGCTGGTAAAACTCATAGAAGAATATAAACCCGAAGTGATGCTGTGCGGGGCGACGGTCATAGGCAGGTCCCTGATATCGAGGGTCGCGATAAAGATAGATGCCGGACTTACCGCGGACTGCACAGGCCTCGACATAGACGATAAAGATAAATTATTGCTCCAGACCAGGCCCGCATTCGGCGGCAACATAATGGCCACGATAATAACCCCGAACCATAGGCCGCAGATGGCGACCGTCCGGCACAAGGTCATGAAAGAGGCCGAGATACACAAGCTCCATAAGGCCGAGGTCATAAGAAAGAGCTACCCGGAAGATGTCCTTAAATCCAGGACTACGCTTCTTGATATAGTCGAGGAGATAGAAGAGACGGTAAACCTGGCAGAGGCCGATATCATAGTATCGGGCGGCCGCGGCCTGGGCGGCCCGGAGAATTTCTCGATAATTAAAGAACTGGCTAAGGTCCTGTCCGGCGCAGTAGGCGCCTCGCGCAGCGCCGTAGACGCCGGCTGGATACCATATTCGCACCAGGTTGGCCAGACAGGCAAGACTGTCTGCCCGAAGTTATATATCGCCTGCGGCATAAGCGGCCAGATACAGCATCTCATAGGCATGCAGTCCTCAAAAGTAATAGTAGCTATCAATAAAGACCCGGACGCTCCCATCTTCAAGGTCGCCACATACGGAATAGTCGGCGACCTCTTCGAAGTCGTCCCAGCCCTCACCAAAGAGTTCCGTAAAATACTCAAGAAGTAAAATTTTTCGGCTTTACGTAAGCAGGCGTTTACTTTTGTGGCCGCCTCCGCTTGCCGCTCGCTCGGATTAGGCATCCTCGCTCGCTGTGGATAAAAATGCGATGGTAAAGCCTAAAACGCCATAATGTATCGCATTTTTATACAGTCGCTCCGGCGTACCACAAAAGTTCCGCCTTATAGCCAGGAGCCGAAAAATTTTACTTGGGGAACGGGGGAAATTTTAGGGTAGCGAATAGAATAAACCTAAACCGAAGTTATAGTGAGCACAATGAAAATGTTAGGTCTTTTGTGAAGGAGAAAAACGGTTATATTTAATAATGTTTTGATAATAAAAGAACCGAGGATGTTTGAGGCCCCTTCCACGGGGCCGAGTTCCGCAGGTTCCCGTTTTTCGACTGAGCAAAAGACCGACCCGAGCGTAAGCGAAGGGGAACATTTTCCCTGTAAGCTCTTTAGCATACTTGTGCGAACATAACGAGGTTTAGGTTTAGAACAGGGCCCTAAAAATTTTCATCTTATGGTTAAGGTATAAAAAAGCAAGGTATGTTGGCTTGTTTTGCTCAATATTGTAGTGTATATTTATAATAGATAGAGTTAGGACATAATTTACTTGCTTGAATGATCTCATATTCAGGCAGGTATATTTTTTCGCCAGTTAGTTTAAAGGTTTAATAAGTGAAGGAGCTATTAGAGATGTTTTCAGACGCTAGATCTAATAGACACATGAAAAGGCCATTAAAGGTGATGATCTCTATCATTACCTTAGTGGCATTTTTGTTTAATACGGTCTCATATGATCTTGCCTGGGCTGCCAGAGCACCCTTAGAGCTTACTAGCGTCGGCTCTATAGGGCCTGGCGGTTCGGGTATCCATAAGGAATTACGTGCCGAAACGTTTACGCTTCCCGAATACCTCGGCCAGGTCAAATATTCATGGTCTCCCACCCCTCGGCGCGGCCAACCATCAGACAAAGGCCTTGCTCGGGGTGAATATGAATCACTCCCTTCGGTCGTGATTCATATTCAAGACGCTCACTGTAATTACGCCGCGCAGCACCGGATCGCCGAGATAATACAATATTTGCATAAGGAATACGGGTTAGGAATGGTAAACCTCGAAGGCGGTGCCAGAGATTATGACCTTTCCATATTTACCAATATCAGCGATAAAGCGATAAGGGATAAGGTGGCGGACAGTTTCGTGAAGGACGGGCTGGTAAGCGGCGCGGAGTACTTCGCCATAAATAATCCCGAAAAGGTCACGCTGTGGGGCATAGAGGACGTAGGGCTCTATCTCGAAAACCTGAATATTTACAGGGAATCGCTCAAACATAAAGAAGAGGTCGACCGCCAGCTGAAGGCCCTGAACCACTTATTGAGCAATCTCAAAGTCCATATATATTCGAAGGACCTCGTGGACTTCGACCTTAATTATACCGCGTATAAAGGCGGTAATCTGGGATTCAGGGAATATCTGGCGTATCTTGTTTCCAGGGCCCGCGATGAGGCGATAGATATCAAACAATACGAGAATATATATCTATTGCAAAATTCGCTGAAAGAAGAGGATGGTATCGATTTTAAGAAAGCGACCATTGAACGCGATTCGCTCGTTGACATGCTTCAGAAGAAGCTCTCAAGGAACGCCCTCGAAGAACTTGTATTGAAGACGCTTGAATTCAAGACCGGAAAACTTTCACAGCACAATTTTTATAACTACATCCTTGGCAAGGCAAAACTGGTGAGTATCGACATGGGCTCTTTTTCCGAACTACAGAAATATATCGCATACATAGCGATACATGCCGCCGTAGATAGGACAAAGATATTTGAAGAAGTAAATCATCTCGAAGATGCCATTAAATCCTCGCTTTATGAAAACGACAGCCAGAAAGAACTCTCACAGTTATCAAAGAATCTCGCTTTATTGAAAAATATCTTCAATATCTCGCTCAGCAAGGATGATTATCGATACTACCAGGCCAATGAGTCGAGTTTCGACATGCGTAATTATACAAGGTTTATATCGAGATACGCCGGTATTTATAACATTACTGCCACTCTCGATGACGGGATCGAACGCATTGACCAGTATCGCGAGGATATATCAAGCTTTTATGAGTGTTCACTGAAGAGGGATAGGGCGTTCTTGGGGAATATAAAGTTTGATGAACAAGGGACAAGGGTCAAGGGACAAGGGTCAGAGAATCGAGGGGCTATAATCGTCACGGGGGGATTCCATACTGAAAACTTATGTGAACTCTTCAAGAAGAGCGGCATCTCCTACGTCTCAATAATGCCGAACTTCAGGAATAAAGACGGCTACGAATGCCTATATTTCCGCCTACTGGCCGGAGAACTTACAGCGCTTCAGAAGCGGCTCTATTCGGTATTTTCGTCAGCCAACTTTTCGTCAATAGCCATAGCGCCGATGCTCTCAAGGGCCATCGCCGAAGAGGTATGGGGCCGGTTGGGCGTGACTGTATTGGATGCAGAGGCCATAATCCGCACCTCCGTACAAGAAGGCAGAAAGGTCATATTAAGCGACGCAATAGATCCTGAAACCGCTAAGCCGTTAGAATTCGGCTCCGGACAG
>JAQUQN010000136.1 GCA_028716065.1 Candidatus Omnitrophota bacterium | reverse complement strand
CCGAGACAATAGATTATAAGAAGATCTCCGGCCTATCTTCCGAGATACGCGAAAAGTTGTCGAAGATAAGACCTGCCAACCTGGGACAGGCATCCCGCATATCAGGCGTAACTCCAGCGGCGGTGTCGATATTGATGGTGTACTTAGAAAAACTACGCAGAGGTCACCAGGTCACAAAGTCACCATGTCACAAGTAAAAGCTTTTACGGGTGACTTGGTGACGTGGTGTCCTGGTGACTAATGGCTATGAGACTCTATAACGATTACAATTCTTATCTTAAAGAAAGATACGGCTGTAAGGTCTATCGCATAGCGCTCGATGCCGGATTTTCCTGCCCTAATAGAGACGGCACGAAAGGCCGCGGCGGCTGCATATACTGTAATGAAGACGGCTCAAGGTCATCCTATACAGAACCTGGCCTGTCCGTATCCGAACAGATAGGCAGGCGGATCGAAGCCTTAAAACAAAAAGGCGCCAAAAAATTCATCGCCTATTTCCAGGCATTCACCAATACCCATGCCTCATCAGCATCGCTAAAGAAAGTTTACGATGAAGCGGCGGGGATCCTTGACATAGTCGGCCTTTCGATCGGCACGCGTCCTGATTCGATAGACCGCGGCAAGCTTGAGCTCATCGATTCGTATAAAGACCGCTACGACCTGTGGATAGAATATGGGCTGCAATCGGTTCATGATAAGACATTAAAATCTATAAATAGGGGCCATGATTTCCAGGACTTCGTAAATGCCGTTGAAATGACCAGGGATTTCAATATCCTTGTCTCGGCCCATGTGATATTGGGTCTTCCGGGAGAGACTAAAGACGACATGCTCAAGACGGCCAGGGTGCTTTCGGACCTAAGGATCGATGGCATAAAGATACACCTGCTTCATATACTTAAAGGAAGCGGCCTTGAAAAACTCTACGCCGAAGGCAAGGTGCGCGTTATGGAGCAGGATGAATATGTCGAGCTCGTGTGTGATTTTCTGGAGAACCTGTCAGGCGATATGGTGATCCAGCGCCTCACGGCCCAGGGCCCCATAGATAAGCATGTCGCGCCGATGTGGGCGCTCGATAAGATCGATACGATAAACCGGATAGGGGAGACGTTGCGGAGAAGGGGGACATACCAGGGAATTAGGCTGAAAGCGGCTCAAGGTCACCAGGACACCATGTCACCAAGTCACAAGTAAAAGCTTTTACGAGTGACGTGGTAACTTTGTGACGTGGTGACCTTATATCCTGCTTCCAGACTTTACGATTGCATTCTTCGGAATGATTACGATACCATCCCTGATAAAATAATTCTCGCCGTCGAAATTCTTCAGACCTTTTTCATTCTTTATAATTACATTCTTTCCGATCCTGGCGTTCTTATCTATTATGGCCTTGTCTATGCGCGACCCGTCGCCTATGCCTATCCTGATAGATGCTGTGGAATCCTGTGCTTCATAGTAATCGGCGCCCATCATGACCGTGCGCGAAATATCGCAGCCCTTGCCGATAATGGATCGCAATCCCACCATCGAATTCGTTATGTCGGCATCGCCGATTATCGACCCTTCGGCAATGATCGAGCGGCTAACCCTGCAATCGAATACCCTGGCCGATGGCAAAAAACGCGGTCTCGTGAATACACTGCCCTCGTAGAAGAACGAAAACTGCGGCTTGGAAACAGCCATATCTATGCTGACATCGTAGAAGGCCTTGATCGTCCCGACATCTTTCCAGTACCCGTTAAATATATAGCCGAAACCCTTGAATTTTTTTATAGAATGGGGGATTATCTCCTTGCCAAAATCCGTATCGGTGCCTCCAAGTGCCCTGACCAGCGCCTTTGCGCCAAATACATAAACACCCATCGATGCGAGACAATGCCCGCCCCTGAGACTGTATGGCTTGACCTCTGACATGGCTTTCGGCTTTTCCTTGAAACCCATTATCCTGCCTTCGCGAGCCACTTTCAATATACCGAATTCTTTGGCCTCTTTAGCCTTGATGGGAACCACGGATACTGTGAAATCCGCGCCGCTCTTTCGGTGAAAATTCAGCAAATCCCTGTAGTCCATGTCATACAAATGGTCTCCGGACAATATCAGGATATCTTCGTCGCCTTTAAGATCAAGGTGGATCAGGTTCCGCCGCACGGCATCGGCAGTGCCCTGGAACCAGGTGGTATTGTCGACCGTTTGTTCCGCGGCCAGTATGCGCACGAATGCCCTTGAGAAATAGTCAAATCTATAGGTATTATTGACATGGTTATTGAGCGATTCGGAGTTGAACTGGGTTAGGACGTATATATCCTTAAGGCCGGAATGGAGGCAATTCGATATGGGTATATCTATGAGGCGGTATTTTCCGCCTATTGGGACAGCAGGTTTTGAACGATACATGGTAAGGGGGAAGAGTCTTTTGCCCTGACCGCCGCCCAAAATCAACGTTATGACCTTTTTCATGATAGTTTAATTATATCATAAGAAGTCCTAAAAACAAGGGCTGTAAGGTAAAAAATATTAGATTAACCCATCAGACAAGCCATGATCTTAAGCAGGGCAATACTAAAAACAAAGTTACTAACAGGTAAAATACATATTTACATAACTAATTGCGGTATAAAGAGATGTGTATCTTTATTTCTATATGGCTAGTTAACATAAGATATATTATAGGACGTTTAGCTTTAGCCAGAAATAGGTATAGATTAGGTTGTTTAAGGATTGATTGGAGCTAATCCGTCATTGCGAGTGGCTATAATAGGAATAGCGCGCCAAGCGGAATATCGCTGGGAACCGGAATTGAGCTTGGGATCGGGATTGCGCAGCCGGATATGGATATTGCAAGGCCCAACAGGATGATAATGATTAAAATGAGCCTATTGCGCAATTTTGGGTCTCCCCCGCTATTTCAGCGGAATCAGGGCAATGCTGGCCAGGCCGACCAGCTCTTTGACGAGGGCGATGTCTTTATCGGAAAAATCGATATTCTTTCTGAGGACGTTGAGGTTTATGACGCCATACACTTCATTCTGATACCCCTTGGAAAACGGCACTATCATGGATGAATTGATGTCCCGCCTCTTCATCTTACCGAAAAGGCCGGCCTTATCCTTGTCCTTTGGCAGTATGATCGATTCCGCTGTGGCGGCAGCCATGCCGGCTATGCCCTCCCCCAGCTTTATCCTGGTATTGCTGACCACCTTTTCATCCAGCCTCGATGCGACTTTTATGTGGAGAGTATTGGTCTTTTTGTCGACCGTCATGATCGAGCCGGAATCGGCATCGAGCGCCATGGTGCAAAGATTCAGCAATGTCCCTAGAATCTTCTCCTCGTAATAACGGGCAAAGAGCGGATCGAGCT
>JAQUQN010000135.1 GCA_028716065.1 Candidatus Omnitrophota bacterium | reverse complement strand
GCCCGAAGATAGTAGCGAATGAGATAGTGGCGCTCGATTCCGTGAAGACAAAATATACGAAGGCCATACTTATACAGCTGGTGACGGCCGGGCTGGAAAAACAGTCTTTGGAGAATTTAAAACGCGTGCTGTCACGGTATCCGGGCCGCATACCCGTATATCTCAATTTTATAAAACCTGACGGCAAAAAGACCCTCGTCTCCATAGGCCGCTCGTTATCGGTGGAGCCGCACGAGGGGCTCGTCCGCGATATCGAGAAGATATTCGGAAGGGACGTCGTGAATTTTTCGGTGTAACTATATAATTGTCATTTGTGCTTTGACATTTGTCATTATTTTGATTCTTCTTGACTTCCCTTTCCTGTAGTGATACCATAACCCCTTGAAGGATAAAATGTTATGATAGTTAAAAAGCTGGAATCGGATATCAAGGACCTGAGGAGTTTTTTGGAGTTCTGGGAGAAGTTTCATTCGATGTATGCTTCCGTAGTATCGAAAGAGATCGTTACCAAGGAAGATGAGTTAAAATTTTTAGAGACGAAGAACCTGATCTCCGGTAAATATGAGGCGCTGAAGAATAATCTCGAGTTTAATTATGTCCCCCACGGCCGCATGACCGACCCGGTAGACGAGATTCTCGTTGTGAATAATATCCGCCTCATGTCTGAGCACAGCCTGAAAAAGATGGATGACGACTGGAAGGATTCATATGTTTTTCTTAACAAGATACTTGAGAGGATCAAGGATAATAAGAGAAGGCTGGAGGCCTTCAATCCCATAGGAGTGTTCTTTAAGAGGATATTTGAAAAGAAAAGGACGGAGGATTGAGATGACCAAGAAGGATATAGTTTTGAAGATTTCCGAGGATACGGGTTTGAAACAGATAGACGTAAAAAGAATAGTCCAGAGGACGTTCGATGCCATCATCGAGGCGCTATCGAAAGGCGAGACGATCGAACTGAGGAACTTCGGTATCTTCAAGGTGAAATCGCGTAAACCCAGGATCGGACGGAATCCCAAGACGGGCGTCACTGTCCCGATACCCGAAAAGAAGGTCGTTTCCTTCAAATCGGGAATGGTGATGAAGAAGAGCGTGAAATAGTTTTGAGTTGTGAGTTAGGAGTTATGAGTTAGGAGAGCCCGAATGATAAAAGCGATAAAAGGAATGGAAGATATACTTCCGCAGGATATCGCTATATGGCGATGGCTGGAAGATACGGCGCGTAGAGATCTGGAATCGTACGGGTACGCGGAGATCAGGACCCCGATACTGGAAGAGACATCCGTCTTCGTGCGCAGCATAGGCGAAACCACCGACATAGTGACGAAGGAGATGTATACCTTTAAAGACAGGGGAGACAGATCGTTGACCTTAAGGCCGGAAGGCACAGCCCCGATAGTAAGGGCCTATATAGAAAATTCCCTCGGAAAAATTTCTCCGGAATTAAAAGTATATTATATCGGCCCGATGTTCAGAAGTGAAAGGCCTCAAAAGGGGCGCTCGCGCCAATTCCATCAGATAGGCGTGGAGGTCTTTGGCAGCGCCTCGGTATACGCCGACGCGGAAGTAATAATGCAGATGAATAACATGCTGAAGCTTTTCGGGCTTAAAGGTTACACCATAAAATTGAACACGCTCGGCTGTAAGAAGGACAAGGATAATTTTGCGCTCGCCCTGACGAACTATTTAAAGGATAAGGCATCCCTTTTGTGCAATGACTGTAAAACGCGCCTCGAAAAGAACGTTTTGAGGGTTTTGGATTGCAAGAATGAGAATTGCATAAAAATCGTCGCGAACGCGCCGAGCATTCTGGAGAATCTATGCCCTCCTTGCCGGGAGGGTTTTGATAAACTGAAAGGCACCCTTAAAGAGATGGGGATAGGGTTCGAAGAGACGAAAAATCTTGTGAGGGGATTGGATTATTATACAGGAACAGTGTTCGAAGTTACGCATCCGGATCTCGGCGGACAGGACGCCATAGGCGCCGGAGGCAGATATGATAATCTTGTAAAGGAGATGGGTGGAGCAAGTGTTCCGGCGGTCGGATATGCGCTGGGTATGGAAAGAGTTATAATAGCGCTTAAAAAAGATATGAGCCTTTGTGCCAATGTCATATATGTGGCCACCCTGGGTGATGGGCCTAAGATTCAAGGCGTTCAGATAGCTGAAAAGATCAGGAGAGACAGGGATTTAGCCGGAACCATAGTTATTACCGACGTAAAAGAATCTTCGCTTAAATCCCAGATGAGGGCAGCAGATAGGTTGAACGCTAAATTGGTTGTTATAATCGGAGACGACGAACTGAAAAAGGGCGAGGTCATTTTAAGGGATATGAGGTCGAAAGAACAGTTGAATTTAAGTATAGAGGAAGTCATCCCTAAATTAAGAGAGAAGGCAAGATGCTGAGAACGCATACATGCGGTGAATTGAACGAAAAGGACGTGGATAAAGAGGTCACTCTCTGCGGGTGGGTCGGAGGACGGAGAGACCACGGCAACCTTATATTCATAGATTTGCGCGATGGTTTCGGACTCACCCAGATCGTTTTTAATCCTCAGTCGCAGCCGGAAGTCCATAAATCGGCGGAAGAATTAAGGTCTGAGTTCGTGGTGAAGGTCACCGGCAAGGTCGGAAAGAGGCCGCAGGGTACGGAGAATAATAAGCTCCCCACCGGGAAGATAGAGGTCTTGGCCCAAAGCGTCGAAGTTCTCAACAAGGCTATTACGCCTCCGTTCGAGATCGTCGATAGTATAAATGTGACCGAAGAGTCGAGGCTCAAATACAGGTACCTCGATCTGAGGCGCCCTTCCATGCAGAAGAGTTTACGCCTCAGGCACAAGGTTTGTAAACTGGCCAGAGACTATTTCGATAGCCACAATTTCGTAGAGGTCGAAACCCCCATACTTACAAAATCGACGCCGGAAGGGGCCAGGGATTATCTCGTTCCTTCAAGAGTAAATCCCGGCATGTTTTACGCCCTGCCTCAGTCGCCCCAGTTATTCAAGCAGATACTGATGGTCTCGTCCCTGGACAGATATTTTCAGATAGCGAAATGTTTCCGCGATGAGGACCTGAGGGCGGACAGGCAGCCGGAGTTCACGCAGTTCGATATAGAGATGTCTTTCGTGACCGAGGAGGATATATTCCGGTTGTCGGAAGGGTTGATTACAAAATTATTCAAGGAAGCCGCCGGAGTAGAGCTCAAGACGCCGTTCCCGCGCCTGAAGTATGCCGAGGCCATGGCGAGATTCGGCTGCGACAAGCCGGACACGAGATTTGCCATGGAACTGGTAGAGATAACGGAACTGGTCAACGGTTCCGAATTCAAGATATTCAATGAGGCGGTGAAAAAGGGCGGCAGG
>JAQUQN010000134.1 GCA_028716065.1 Candidatus Omnitrophota bacterium | reverse complement strand
ATGTGACGCCCGTATTCCTTCTCGCCATATTGATATCCTGGTTCTACCAGGAATGGGGCCCAACCGTCCTCATGAAGAATGTGCCGGCTGAAAACAGGCCTTTCGTCCTGGGCACAAGGGCCTTCCTGATAGCGTTATTCGTCGCGCTCTCTATCCTCGTCAAGATCGCATGGAAGAAGAAGAGGAGGTTGGCCAGGCCATGAAGTCTTCCGGATGGATATTCCTGATATTTTCATGGGCCTTCATATCGGTTCTTGCCACGTTCTGTTTTTACAAGGTCTTCACGAAAAAGAAGATCAGATGACCCTGAAACCTATTTTATGGATAAGATCGACATAAAAAATATTTCGAAGGATGAATTGCGGAATGAGCTCGTGCGGCTCGGGGAAAAGCCATACAGGGCCGGCCAGATTTTCAGGTGGCTCTACAAGTCGGGAGTGAACTCATTCGAAGAGATGACGGACCTTGGCAAGGGCCTCAGGGATAAGCTTAAAGAGAGGTTTCACATCACGAAGCTTATCCTTGCCGACTCAAAACATTCCCTTATAGACGGCACCGTAAAGTACCTTTTTAAGCTCGAAGATGTCAATACTATCGAGTCCGTATTTCTTCCCGAGGATAATAGGGTTACATTATGTCTCTCGTCACAGGTCGGATGCAAGTTCGGATGCTCTTTCTGCGCCAGCGCTCCATTCGGATTCATAAGAGACCTTAAGACGTCTGAGATACTCGATGAAGCGCTTTCCATAAGAAGGCATAACCCGTCTTCGGCAATTACCAATATCGTCTTCATGGGGATAGGCGAGCCTCTCGATAATTATGACAACGTAATGAAATCGATCAGGATCATGAATGACGCGGACGCGATGAAGATAGGCGCGCGCAAGATAACGATATCGACATGCGGCCTTATCCCGGGGATGAAGAGGCTGGCCGGAGAAAAATTGCAGGTAGAGCTCTCCGTGTCGCTGCATTCGGCTGACGACAAGGTTCGCTCCGCGCTCGTCCCTATAAATAAAAGGTATCCGCTGAAGGAGCTGATGGCCGCCTGCAAAGAATATACGAAGAAGACGAAACGGATCATTACGTTTGAATATATACTTCTTAAGGATATGAACTCTTCAAAGGAGGATGCCCGTAAATTATCCGCGCTCCTGAAAGGATTGATGTGCAAAGTCAATCTTATAATGTATAATCAGGTAAGTCCGGTCAGAAATTATTCGGCTTCTACCGGAACGGACGCGAAGGGTTATAAGGCGCCGGAGGCGGCGCAGGCAAAAGAATTCATCGGCATGCTCAAACGCTCCGGCGTCAATGTGATGCTGCGCAAATCGAAAGGCGAAGATATAGATGCCGGGTGCGGCCAGCTGAGGATATCAGCCATGCGGCCCGCCCGAGGTTGATGATGAATCTTGCCGAAACGCCAAAGGGAGAGATCAGGTGAAAAATAGCGATACCTTAATAAGATATATAGCGTTCTACTTTTCTCTCGCGCTCTATCTTATCCTGCTCCCTATAGTGCTTGCGTACTCTTTCGGATATCATATAGATTTCCACAAGTTCAATATATATAAAACCGGCATACTCTCATTGAAGAGCGAGCCTTCCGGCGCTTTCATATACATCAACGGCAAGCTCTATACCGATCTTACGCCCGCAAGGGTGGAGGAGTTGAAGCCGGGGACATATTTCGTCGAGGTCAAGAGGGAAGGATTCTATCCGTGGCAGAAGGACCTTTCCGTAATACCAAATATGGTTACGCGGGCAGATAATATAATACTCTTTCCCACCCTTCGCGATCTGGCGAAGATCAGCGATTTGAAAACGGTCAATTTTATCATTCCCGACAATAAAAGCCAGATGTATCAAATGACGGAATCGGGTCTATACAGATCGAACATCGACGGCACAGGCCTTATGAAATTATCTCCATATTCAGATTGGCCTTCCGATATAACAGGCAAAAGTTTTTCTCCCGACGGGAAAAAGATACTCTTTTTCAACGAAGACGGCATATGGGTCATATATTTGACGAGCCGCGATGCGGCAAAGGACGGCGATTCGGTCGAGGTGGAGGAAGTGCTGACGAGTCCCAGCGTCATAAGGAGCGTATTCTGGCATTCGGGATCCAATCATATAGTATTTGTCGCGGGCAGGGATATAAATGTGCTGGAGCTGGGCAAGGGCGGGCGGAAGAATATGGTCACGCTGCACAAATGCAATCTGCCGCCAAAAGGGATATTCTATGATAATAATAACGATTCCCTGTATTTCACCGATTACAGGGGCGGAAGAGACGGGATATACAGGATGGACCTGAGAGAGAAGTTCTTCGACAAACTGATACAACGGGTCAAGAAAGAGTTCGACGTCATATATGAAAAAAAATGAGCGTTTAAGAAGGTTCTTCGAGATAATACCGGGGTTCTGCACCTGGACTACCATCCTTGGCCTTATAATATTGTCTGTTATAAAGCCGTTGTGGGTGGCGGTATTCATCATAACATTCGATCTTTACTGGGTGATACGCGTCGGATATTTTACGACGCTCCTTTTATTCGCGTATAGAAGGCTGGAGATAGAGAAGAAGATAGACTGGCTTAAACGGTGCGAAGCGCTGGAAGGCGGCGGTTCTCTGAGATATGAAGACCTGTACCAGGCCGTGCTATTTCCCGTATACCAGGAAGGGCAGGATGTCCTCGAGTCTTCGATAAACGCGCTTATACAATGTAATTACAGAAAAGACAGGATGATAGTTGCCCTTACCATAGAGGAGCGGGGAGGCGAGGCCGTCTGGGAGAGCGCCAGGAATGTGCAAAATAAATACAGGGGTTCTTTTTTTGAATTTATAATAACCAGGCATCCGCAGGGGATAGAAGGCGAGGCCAAGACCAAGGGCGCCAATGCTACATGGGGCGCAAAGGTGCTGAAAGAATTTTTCGATTCAAAAAAGATAGATTACGAACATGTGGTCATATCCTGTTTCGATGCCGATACATGTGCCCAAAAAGAATATTTTGGATGTCTCGCCTATCATTATATAACCAATCCGGACAGGACGCGTTCAAGCTACCAGCCAATACCTGTATACAACAATAACATCTGGCAGGCGCGTTCCATAGCGCGCGTCATAGAGCTCGGCTCGAGCTTCATGCAGATGATAGAGACTATGCGCCTGGAGAAATTCGTTACGTTCTCCAGCCATAGTATGAGCGTCAAGACGCTCGTCGACGTATATTACTGGCCCGTCGACATGATATCCGACGATTCCGTCATATACTGGAAGTGCTTCCTCTATTTCGACGGCAAATATTCCGTCATACCGATGTATGTGACGGTATCGCTCGATATCTCCACGGATAAGACGAA
>JAQUQN010000133.1 GCA_028716065.1 Candidatus Omnitrophota bacterium | reverse complement strand
GCCTCCCTATGAAAGGGCTGACGTATGTCGCCCCCGCCTTGGCCGCCAGAAGCGCCTGCGTCGGAGAGAAACATAGAGTAAGGTTCGTATTGATGCCCTCCCCCGACAAGACCCTGGTGGCCTTAAGGCCTTCCGCCGTAAGGGGTATCTTTACAACGACATTTTTATGTATCCTGGACAATGATACGGCCTCTTTTATGATATCATCGGACTTCGAAGTTACGGCTTCGGCGCTTATAGGCCCGTCCACGATGGAACATATCTCCTTCACGACCGTGATGAAATCTCTGCCCTCTCTGGCGACAAGCGTGGGATTGGTAGTTACCCCGTCTATTACGCCTAAGGCATTCGCTTCCCGTATCTCATCTATATTGGCCGTATCTATGAATATCTTCATTTTGAGTTTACTATTATACTACTTTTTCCATTCGCAGACAACGTTTTTACCTGATTTTTTAGCTTTATAAAGCGCCCTGTCGGCTTTATCTATCAGATCGTGTATTTCGCGCGAATCCTCTGGGTATATGGCAAGCCCGGCGCTTACCGTGACCTTGAGCTTCTCGTCATATGCCTTGAAGACGGCCTCTTCTATCTTTTTCCTTATCCTTTCCGCGGCCAGGCGGCCGCCGTCTCTTCCGGTCTCGGGCAGCACAAGCGCGAACTCCTCACCGCCGTATCTGGAGGCAAGATCTATCTCCCTCACATTCTCTTTCATCACATGCGCTATGTCGCGCAATACGACATCTCCGACGAGGTGGCCGTACCTGTCATTGCATTGCTTGAAGTCGTCGATATCTATCATGAGAAAAGCGAAATTGAAACCATATCTCCTGGACCTGTTCAACTCCTCACTGAAGCGCTCCATGAAATATCTCCTGACATAAAGGCCGGTCAGCCCGTCCGTGATCGCCAGATTCTCGACCGTCTCATACAAGAGGACCCTCTTTATCTCAAGCGCAAATTGTGTGGCTAGGATGGCGAACTTCTCCACTTCGGTCTTTGGCAGATTCTCCACGGTCAGTATGGCCACCATCTTCTTTTCGCTCATCAAAGGTATGCCGATAAAAGTTTCTATTTTCTCGTCTTTGATCGCCAGATCCTCGAAGACTTCTTTTCCTCTGCTTCTATCAACGTATATCTCCCTGACCTCTTCCATGAACCGTTTGATCAGCTTATCATAATCCAGTGACTTCTCGTCCGCAGGGACCCCCTCCTCCTTCGCCACCCTGTAGACCCTTTCTAAGCTCGGTTGAGACTGGCTCCATTTCACTATTATCAACTCGCTACTCTTGAACGTGAAATTATCCCTTAGGAACGAACTGAAGACGCCAAATATCTCGCTAAACTTCAAGCTTTCCGACATCTTCTTTGTTATCTCATAGAGGTTGATTATCTCGATCTCTTTTTTCGTAATGCCCTTCTCGAACCTGTCCAGCTTCTCCAATTCCGAACGCACCGTCTCTCTGGACGCGGAGTTGGCCGACAATTCGGAATCCGCCTCTTTATCGAATGACAGGATGGCGGCTCTATACTTTACAAAACCCAGCACGAGTATGGTAAAGATGAGTACGGGCGATACTGAATCCCGGATACCGGCGCCATACACGAACCGCCCCATCAAAAACAGGGCGGGGCATAATAGAAACATAAGTATATAAGTGACCTTTTTCGGGTAGAGATAACCGATAGGAGATATGATGAGGAGGATGAAATTTATAAAAGGATACGTCACCTTTCCACTTAAATAGAGAAGATGAAAAACGCAGAAAATTACCAGCCCCCACATAAGATATCTTATCTTCATGCTATTTTGAACAGACCCTGTTCCGTCCTTCTTTCTTGGCTTTGTAAAGACGCTCATCAGCGATCTTTATGAGCTCCTCTTCCATCCCTGCGTCTTCCGGATAGCTAGACAATCCTATGGATACCGTAAGAGGCATCTTCTGCCTTCTCAGCATCATCGAGCCTTTCTCTATCCGTTTCCTTATCGCTTCGGCTTCCAGGGCGGCTTCTTTTTTATTCATCCCGAATAAGAGCAGGGCCATCTCTTCTCCGCCGTACCTGGCGATGATATCGCCTTCGCGGACCATCGAGCTTATCTCGCGCGCCATATGTTTCAAGACAAGATCGCCCGCCGCATGGCCGTACCTGTCGTTATAATTCTTGAAATTGTCTATATCGAGAATGAGGAGGGAGAGCGCGCGTTTCTTCCTGGCGGCACGCTTGATATCTTCCTTGAAACGTTCCATGAAATAACGGCGTACCACCAGCCCCGTGAGATCGTCCCTTATCGCAAGTTCCTGGGTCCTGGAATATAGAAAGGCGTTCTGCACGGCCACGGCTGCAAGGTCGGATATAATATCCAAAAGACGGAGGTCATCCTGTGTATAATTAACCTCCATCGGGTTATCCATCCTCAGTATGCCTATAACCCTGTTCTCGCTCATGAGTGGAACCGAGATGAGCGAACGAAAGACCCTTTTCGAGTTTTCGATCTCCGCGGCGGGAAACCTGAAATCCTTCTCGGCGTCTTCTATAAAAAGTGATTGCCTGTGCCTGAGGACCCAATGGTCGAAATAGTCCCCCTTCTTTTCCCTTATCTGTGAACCATCTTTTGAGGCGGAAAGCATCAGTTCCTGTTTTTCCACATTTACGATAAACAGAAGCGTCCTTCCGGCTTTGGCGATGGTATTCGACGCCTTCTCCACTATGAGGTTATTTATCATATCCAGAGATAAGACCGTGCTCAAAGATTCCGATACATCCTTCAGCGTCGAATACCTGACCAGCTTCTCTTCGATGGCCCTGATCTCGACCTTCCTCTTATCCCTCTCGTTCGACAGGATATTCATCTCCTCATCGATCTTTTCCAGTTTCAGGGAAAAAGACTGCTCTCTCCTATTCTTCAGCCTCAAAAAGTACCTCGCCATGAAGATGGTTATAAAAAAAGAGAGGGTGAAGGTCGAATACCGGTAATAGCCGGAGTGTAAGACCGCCCAGATGCTTATTATGATAGACAAGACCGCCAGCGGCATTCCTACTACCGTACCGAAGGCGAGCCATCCGAAAAGTATGATTATGTTAAAGGTGAATATGGTGATGGCGTAGATATTGGAATATGATTTTATAGTCAGGTCTAAACTGGAGGTTTCGCCAAGGAGTATGTAAGCTGTTAAGAACAGCAGGATTATGGATATAGTTCCGAGGACCGACCTATCGCGGGATGGAGACATTCAGGCCTATAGTTTGATCAAACTATCGTTTCGTCCGTACCTTTGTCAAAAGAATGGACCTTGGACATGTCGAGTACCAGGTCCATGTCCTGATTGATCGTGGGCTTATTATGGCCTCCGACCTTCGCCACAAGCGAATTCTTGCCAGTGTTC
>JAQUQN010000132.1 GCA_028716065.1 Candidatus Omnitrophota bacterium | reverse complement strand
CGGTTCCTCTATGGTGAGAATGTGCTTGCTGACATTTTTATTTATGTATTCCAGCATGGCGGCGATAGTCGTGGATTTCCCGCTGCCCGTAATACCGGTGACCAGGACCATGCCGCGCCTTTCGCGGCACAGGTTCTCGAGCAGCGTCACGGGAAGATTCAGCTCCTCGAAAGAAAGGGCCTGCAGGTTGACCTTGCGCACTGCCATGACATAATTATCTTTCTCCATGAATATGACTATACGGAAACGCCATTTGCCGTCAAGGCAGCGGGCGAATTCGCAATTCTTCCTGGTCTTCAAATCGTTCTTGCACTGTTCATCCGTTATTCCGGAAACAAGCCCGGCCATCTCTTTCTTGTCCGGGCCGCGCTCCTTTACTACCCTTATTTCGGTATATATCCTCATATGGATGGGACTGCCGGCTTTTATGAAAGCGTCCGACGCGTCGTGTTCGACCATCATGTCGAATATCTCTTTTAATTCCATGCCTTTTTCTCTTCTATTTTTTCTGTTTCAGCGCTTCCTCGACAGCCTTGATAAGCCTTCCCGAGTCGGACCCTTTCAATACGAACTTATCCGCCTTTCTCGAATACGCCGAATATTCGTATTGCTCGTGTCCCGTATATACGACGATCTTTATTTCCGGATACGCGGCCTTGATGCTGCTAATCACCTCAAGGCCGTCTTTTTCCGGCATTACGAGGTCCAGTATAATAAGATCGACCCCTTTTTCCTTGAGGTGAGCGTAAAGCTCGCAGGCGCTGGCGAGGGCCTTTATCTCGTATCCCTTATCCGACAGCATGCTTTCGACGGTATCCCTTATGTCGGAATTATCGTCGACAATAACTATCCTGGCCTTGCCTTCCTTGTCCCTTCCCATATTCTCTCCCCCTCTTAAGCCTTCCCGCCCTCTTATAGCAGGGGATCCGGCACCGGCATTATCCGTAACGCCTAACAAAGAAATTATCTCTAAAAATACCCCTTAACGCACAGAAACAGGCCGAGCGCAAGCATTATGGCCCACGGTATAAATATCCGTTCGGCATGTTTTAAAAAGAATCCTGACATCTTCGTCAGGGTTTCGGGCATAATAATAAACCAGGCGCCTTTGATGAGCGTCAGCCATCCAAAAACCGTAATGATAAGACGCCAATCCATGGCCCATATGTTATTAAAGATCACTATGGCCAGACCCATCACGAAAGTCATGAGGCCGGAGACGTATACTAAAGACGCGCTTGATATAAATTCCTTTATCACCTTCCGGAATTTTTTGGGATTAAGAAACAACCCCAGGCCTATGACGATGATAAACGGCCCCAGAAACTTCGCAAGCAGCACCGAATTATCCATATATGCACCTCCATCTTATAATAGACAAGTATAGCACAAGATTCTAAAATGAGGCCGGAGTTTTACGATTGTCTCGATTACCAGTATAGACGTGCGAATCTTTTGGAATAGCGCTTTATCCATTCTTCCGAGGCTTCCTGCATGGTCATCTCGTACCCAAGCTGAAGGGACCTTAGCGCCCTGTATTCGTCTATCAGATAAAGCTGCTCTATCAGCTTGACCTTGAACGCGTCCGAATAGCGGTAGAAGGAGACGCCGATATTATAGAGCGATTCGTTATCTTTATCTTTCTGCGTATGCACGACCTTTGCCTTAACCTTGAAAACCTTCTCCTGAAGGGGCATCTTCAGAATGATGGTTTCGCCTTTTTTGAGACCGTGTTTCGAAAGAAACAGGAGACCTCCCTCGCCTACATTCAATGTCTTCGTCCTCTCCCTTATCTTTTCCGAAGCGTGTTCGTATTGAAGCGGATAACATATGGGATGTCTTATAAACCGTCTTCTGTTCTTTTCGTAGAGCATTATTACCTCTTAATGTATTTTAGAAATAGCTATTGATTATATCGGTAACCCTGTCGGAGACTGCGCGCACAAGATTCTTCGGCTGGAAAGGAGCGCTCTTATACTGCGCGCCGGCGTATTTTGCCAGCCCTATTGCCGTGGCGCCGCGCAGACTGTCCATACTGGAAATATTGCCCTGCACGCTTCTTACGCTCCCCATCCTGACCGGAAGCGAAAGGCCCGTTTCCAGCATATCGATAATCCCTTCCCTGAATGAGAATCCTCCCGTTATCACCGCCTGACTTGCGATGCCGCCCTTCTGATTGACCTCGTCGATCTTGGACCTGACGTGCGAAACTATGCCGCTTAATTCCGCGCCGTCTTTAAGATCGCCTTTTATGTCATTCGCGCCAGATGGCAGGACGTCTGCCAGACAAAGGCTGCCCGAATAAAAAAACGATGTTTCGGTTATGGTGGCCCCGATATTTATCAGTACGACGCCTTCCTCTTTCTGCTGCTCCTCCAAAAGGCTCGCACCGTCTGCCAGGCCGGAATAAATCACTTCCTTTCTATCGTATCCGGCATTATTCACGCACTTATATATATTCTGTATATGGTTCATGCTTGCGGTCACCATATACATTTCACAGGAAAGGCGTGAGGCGTAAAGACCCAGCGCGTTTTTTACCACAGGCTGGTCATCTATGGAAAAATTGAGAGGTATCCTGTGAATTATCTCCCTGTCGAAGGTAAGGCGTATGGTGCTTGCCGCGTTTATACACCTCGCTATATCAGGCCTGGTAACTTCCCGGCCTCTCGACGTAAGCGGTATCATGCCTCTTGACCTTTCGCCCTTCACCGTATCGCCGGTAATATTCACGTAGATATTGTCTGGTCGGGAGCCGGTCTTGCGGCCCAGCTTCGCAAGAACTTTCGAAACGGAATTCGAAGCCTCCGCCAGGTCCGTTATCGATGCCCTGTATATGCCTTTCGAAGGCTGACTCTCATAGGCGAGAACCGTAGAAGCGCCGTCGGGCCTTGTTTCAACGGCCGCGGCGGAGATCTTGGTAGAGCTTATTTCGAGGCCAGTAATTATAACCGGTTTTTTCGTCATTTAGGATTTATCGCGACGTCTTTGAATCTCACGTCTATGTAGTCTATATTATCCATGACAAGCCTCGGGTCGGCCATAGTATCATGCAGCGTACCGAGCCTATCCTTGAAATTTTCATAACCTATTATGACCTGCGGTCCGGAATCCCCGAGGTAGAACGAAAGATTGCGCATATCGGAAGCATTGATCAAACGGACATTGTATCTGCTGAAAAAACGCGTCTTTTTAAGCCATTCAAGCAGTTCCAGTGCCGCGGCAAGGTTGCCCGACGCCTTCTTCTTCCCAATCCTGCCCGCGCTGCTTACATCGACGCCTTTGATTACCGGAAGGCCCTTTAACGCCGCGGGATCCATATTCACCAGGACAACGCCTTCTTTGTCTACTGGATAATACCGGTAACCACCTAACAGAGCTACAGGAACGCGGAAATTCAGGTTTATCGAAAGCTTATCCGGAAGCACCCTGGTTACCACGACATCCAGATCGGAAG
>JAQUQN010000131.1 GCA_028716065.1 Candidatus Omnitrophota bacterium | reverse complement strand
TACTCTATTATCTCGGTAACTACGCCTGCCCCTACCGTATGGCCGCCTTCGCGTATGGCGAAGCGCAGCTCTTTTTCCAGGGCTATGGGCGTAATCAGCACCACTTCCACGTTTACGTTATCCCCGGGCATGACCATCTCCGTGCCCTGGGGCAGAGTCACCACTCCGGTGACGTCCGTCGTCCTGAAGTAGAACTGCGGCCTGTAACCGTTAAAGAACGGTGTGTGGCGGCCGCCTTCTTCTTTCGTGAGGACGTATACTTCTGCTTTGAACTTGGTGTGAGGGGTTATGGATCCGGGCTTTGCCAGGACCTGGCCTCTTTCGAGGTCGGACTTTTCTATGCCTCTTAAGAGAACGCCTATGTTATCTCCGGCCTGTCCTGAATCGAGCAGTTTTCTGAACATCTCGACGCCGGTTACGACGCTCTTCTTGGTGGGCTTTATACCCACTATTTCCACTTCCTCGCCCGTCTTTACCTGGCCTCTCTCCACCCTGCCGGTACCTACCGTGCCTCTGCCGGTGATGGAGAATACGTCTTCTATGGGCATCAGGAAGGGCTTATCGAGGGCTCTCTGGGGGGTAGGTATGAATGCGTCTACCGCGTCCATGAGCTCGAATATACATTTGGTGGCTTCTTCGTTTTCGGGATTGGTGAGGGCCTTCAGGGCGCTTCCCTTTACTATGGGGGTCTTGTCTCCGGGATACTTGTACTTGGAGAGGAGTTCCCTTACCTCGAGCTCAACCAGATCTATTAATTCTTTATCTTCTACTATATCTACCTTATTTAAGAATACGACTATCGAAGGAACGTTGACCTGCCTGGCTAAAAGGATGTGCTCCCTGGTCTGGGGCATCGGGCCGTCCGCGGCCGATACTACGAGGATGGCGCCGTCCATCTGGGCCGCTCCCGTGATCATGTTCTTGATGAAGTCGGCGTGGCCCGGACAATCGATATGCGCGTAATGGCGCTTGTCCGTCTCATACTCGACGTGCGCTACCGCTATCGTGAGTATCTTCGAATCGTCCCTTACCGTACCGCCCTTGGCGATATCCGCGTAGCTCTTCGCCTGCGCCTTGCCCTTCTTGGCCAATGTAGCGAGAATCGAGGCTGTGAGAGTGGTCTTACCATGATCGATATGGCCTATTGTACCTACGTTAACGTGCGGTTTGCTGCGTACAAAAGCTTCTTTTGCCATAACTGTCTCCTCTCTTTAAGTTATTAGTCCGTTTTCCGCGCTTCACGTTGCTGGAGCCCACGACCAGAGTTGAACTGGTGACCTCATCCTTACCAAGGATGCGCTCTACCGACTGAGCTACATGGGCGCCGGGTGAGAAGCACATCTGGTGTTATTTGAACTGCTTTACAAAATACAAAAAACTCCCTATCTCGAGTTATTTGTGAAACTCTCTATAATAGACGCAAGCTAACTATGCTATAGTTTAAAAACGAGAGGACTATTATAACAAAAAAGTAAATTTTGTCAACAATTATTTTATATTTTTTAGATATAATTATGATGCGGGGGCCTGCGTCGGAGAAGGGGCGCTGAAATCGCCTGCGGCGCCGAAATTCCTTACCTCCAACTTAGGGTCTATCTTCTTGAGCATGCCCTTCAATACCTGGCCCGGCCCTATCTCGAGATATGTCTTGATGCCGGCTGCGGCAACCGCCCTTATCGATTCTTCCCAGAGAGTCCTCGAATTTACCTGTTTGATGAGATTCTCTTTTATGACGGCCGGATCGGTCTGGAACTTCGCGTCCACGTTGCTTAAAAAGTTCATCTTTGGCGCGGTAAACTGCACCTTGTCGATATAGTCCTTTAATTTGTCGCGCGCGCCGGTCATGAGAGAAGAATGGAACGGCCCGCTCACGTCG
The DNA here is from genome assembly GCA_028716065.1 of Candidatus Omnitrophota bacterium. Lineage (GTDB taxonomy): Bacteria > Omnitrophota > Gorgyraeia > 2-01-FULL-45-10 > 2-01-FULL-45-10 > JAQUQN01. Next base: position 1,586 of record JAQUQN010000131.1, on the reverse strand, counting down.
AGCGTGAGAACGCGTTTAGCTCCTTTATCTTTCGCCAGGCTGGCGAGCAGTTCGACGTTATTCGTCTTTCCGGATACGACTATCTGCCCCGGACAATTCAGGTTGGCGATCTCACAGCCAAGTCCTTTGCACAATTCCTCGGCGGCGTTTAATTCCATTCCCAGAATACACGCCATTTTGCCCGGATTTTTCCTGGAGGCTTCTTCCATGAATTCGCCGCGCTTCCTCACGAGCAATACCGCGTCCTCGAATGATATACTGCCCGCGGCGACGAGCGCCGTGTATTCTCCCAGGCTCAATCCCAGGCTGAATTTCGGCGTAAAATTCTGCGCGAAACCCGACGCCTCGCATACCTTAAGCGCGGCAACGCTCATAGTAAGTATAGCCGGCTGGCTGTTGGCGGTCGTCGAGAGCTCCTCCTGCGGACCTTCGAAGCATATTTTTTTCAGGTCTATCTTGAGAAGGGAATTTGCTTTGTCGAAAATCTCTTTTGCCGCCGGAAAATTGTCGTAAAGATCCTTCCCCATCCCGACGAACTGCGCTCCCTGCCCTGGAAAGATATACGCTATATCTGCCATCACTTTTTCCTTTTACACAGATAATCACAGATCCTGTGAGATCAACCCTCTTTCACAGATAATCACAGATTACGTGTATATTAACCTTTTTATTTCGACTCTACCTGATCCGAAATTAACAAGCAGAACTAAGCCGTATTTTGTCCCTTTTACGTAATAATAAACCTGGTCCTTCATTGCTTTCGTTATGAACGGCGACACCTTGATCTCTAGAATTACCTTATCGTCAATTATGAAATCCGGCCTATAAGACCCTATCTTTCTCCCTTTGTACCTAACATCTATTCCTTTTTCTTCTTCGAATGATATTCCCTTGCTTTTGAATTCAATCGCCAACGCCTTATGGTAAATAAGCTCCTTGTGAACGCTTCCTAATTCTTTATGCACTTCATATACACAGCCTATTATCTTATAAGTCAGCTCTTTATGTAATCCATCTGCGATCATCTGTGAAAACCTGTCTATGGCCTCGTATCTGTGATCATCTGTGTATATATCACTTAATGTAATTCATCTGCGATCATCTGTGAAAACCTGTCTATGGCCTCGTATCTGTGATCATCTGTGTATATATCACTTAGACCATTCTATCACCATCGCCCCCCATGTTAATCCGCCGCCGAACGCGTCGAGCACTATCTTGTCGCCTTTTTTGATAAGGCCCCTCTTTACTGCTTCGGCAAGCGCCACGGCGCTCGATGCCGCGGACATGTTTCCGAACCTTTCGATATTTAGATATATCTTATCCAGCGTCAGGCCCATCCTCCTCGCGGCGGCGTTCAATATCCTGATATTCGCCTGATGAGGTATGACCAGCTTTATGTCTTCGGCCTTCAGTCCCAGCGGATTTGTCGCGCCAAGCGCGGCGTCCGCCATGATCTTCACGGCGTGCTTGAATAACTCGGAGCCGTTCATCTTGATGAAGTGGAGTCTCCCCGCTATACTTTCTTTGGTCGCCGGGATTCTCGAACCGCCCGCCGGAAGCTTGATGAGCTCACCTTCCCTGCC
>JAQUQN010000130.1 GCA_028716065.1 Candidatus Omnitrophota bacterium | reverse complement strand
ATTATGGCGCTTGAGAATACGCCGCGGCGTAACGCCATGAGCAGCGTGGCTTGCTCCGCCTTCTCTTTCGTCCTTACAAAGAATGTGCCCAAAATAGAAGAGACGACTCCCACGGCCGCCATCACCAACGGTATGGTAATAGACTTCAGGCTCAGGCCAAGGCTTCCGAATGCCGCGACGCCCAGGGCCATCGTTGCCACTATGGAACCGACATACGATTCATAGAGGTCCGCCCCCATGCCGGCGACGTCTCCTACGTTATCTCCGACGTTATCAGCTATTACAGCAGGGTTGCGCGGGTCATCTTCCGGTATGCCGGCCTCCACCTTTCCCACGAGATCCGCTCCGACGTCCGCGGCCTTGGTGAAGATACCTCCTCCGACTCTCGCGAATAAAGCCTGGGAGCTGGCGCCCATCCCGAAACATAACATGGTCGAGGTTATTATACCCAACTTGTCCATCCCCGCGGGGACCGCATGCACATTATAATACCAGTTCAAAAAGTAATACCAGATAGAAAGGTCGAGAAGGCCCAGGCCTACCACGACAAGCCCCATGACCGCACCCGACGAAAATGCCACTCGCAGGCCCGCGTTCAGGCTCGTCTTTGCCGCGTTTGTAGTGCGGGCGCTTGACCTTGTAGCTACTGTCATGCCTATATAACCGGATAGTCCGGAAAAGAATCCACCCGTCAGAAAGGCGAAGGGCACGAATATTGAAAGGTATTTATTGAAAGCCAGTATGAATAATATGACGAACATCACCGCGAAAAATATGGCTACCCCTGCGTACTGCCTTTTCAGATAAGCCTGCGCGCCTTCGCGGACCGCGTCGGCCACTTCGATCATCTCTTTAGTGCCTTCGCTCAACCGCAGTATCTTGAGCACCAGATAAGCTGCAAAACCAAGCGCCAGGATAGAACCCGCCGGCGCTAAAAATAAAAGATCAAACTGCATTATACTTCACGCTCCTTTCGAAAATGTCTGCCTTCTCTCGGAACCTACAGAGATGAGCACTATCTTTGTATTCAATAATTTCTGGATAACTTTGAGGTAATTTTTCGCGTTTTTGGGAAGTCCCGCGTAAGAGGTGATGGCCGTGGTGTCCTTCTTCCAGCCGGGAAATTCCTCATAGACCGGCTGGCAATTATCCAGGACTTTTATATCGGATGGAAAATTCTTGTAGAGCTTGCCGTTATACCGGTACGCGACGCATATTTTAAGCGAGTCCAGATCATCCAGAACATCCAGCTTGGTCACGACTATCTCATCTATGCCGTTGACCCGCACCGAATGTTCGACTATGACCTTATCGAACCAGCCGCATCTCCTGGGCCTTCCCGTCGTAGCCCCGAACTCGCGCCCCTTCTTCCTGATCTTTTCCATGAGGTCGTCCGGAAATTCCGTAGGGAAAGGGCCTTCGCCCACCCTGGTGGTATAGGCCTTGACCACCCCTACTACCTTATCTATCTTGTTCGGCCCAACGCCAGTTCCGGTAGAAGCTCCGCCCGCTGTGGCATTGGACGAAGTGACAAAAGGGTAGGTGCCATGATCAACATCGAGAAGCGCGCCCTGCGCGCCTTCGAAAAGTATCCTTTTCCTGCATTTGATAGCATCATTCAATAATATCGATGTATCGCATACATACTGCCGTATATTTTCCGCATATCCGAAGTATTCTTTATATAGTTCATCAAAAGAAAAGACGTCCGCGTTATATATCTTCGTGAGGATATTATTTTTCTCTTCGAGATTTGCCTTTAGTTTTTCCCTGAATGTCTCCTTGTCCAGGAGATCTATGATCCTTATGCCGGAGCGCGCCACTTTATCGGCGTAGCACGGGCCTATGCCTTTTTTCGTGGTGCCTATCTTCTTTTTCTTCTTCGCTTCTTCTTTGAGCCCATCCAATTTCCAATGGTACGGAAAGATCACGTGGGCGCTATCGCTGATAAAGAGCCTTCCCTTTACGTAGATCCCCTTGGAGCCGAGCACCTTGATCTCTTCCAGAAGCGCCCTGGGATCGATAACTACGCCGTTACCTATGACACAGATTTTATTTTTATGCAGGATTCCCGAAGGGATGAGATGGAGTATGAACTCGTCCTTGCCTATGACGACGGTATGGCCCGCGTTATTGCCTCCCTGATATCTGACGATATAATCCGATTTTGCGGCGAAGATATCTATGACCTTGCCCTTGCCTTCGTCTCCCCATTGCGCGCCCACTATCGCTATGTTTGGCATCTTATATACCTTATCTCCTGGTTTGTGACGCTGCAGATGGCACTGAAGGCACCTTCGGAGGCTGCGTCGGTGTTCTATATGAAGGCGCGGTGGCCGGCGGTGTTTTAGGAATAGCCGGAACCCGCGGCGAGCCCGATACCGCGCCGGCGCGCTGCCTGGTGAGTTCCAACTGCCGCTGTATACGCTCAGTATTCAGCTTGGTGGCCACGCTGGACACCTTGCTGAGGAGGCCCCTCAACTGTTCTTCCTCCAGGTCTTCGAACTTTATCTCCTGAACGCCGGCTTGGTAAACATATGATACATTTCCGTCGGGATCCTTCTTCTTCTTGATCTCCGGAACATACTTCAGTATATCTTCTTCTATCTCGATCCTTCTCTTCAGTTCACCCAACATCTCCGCGCGCGTCATTTCGGCTATAGGTTTTCTTTTTGCGGCCTTGGGCGCGGCCGTCTCTTTTTTAACTTCGGGTAATTTTTGGGTTTTCAAATCGGCCTTCTCAGGGGTCGTTTTCGCCTTCTCCTCTACCCTGGGTTTCTCTTTTACGAAAAACCTCTTTTTCAATTTTTGCATCCAGCTCTCATTTTCCGCGGCCATCGATAATTGCGCCGTAAAAAAGATGACCCCTGCGATCAAAACTATCTTATTCAGGTTGCCCATCACTACCTCCTATGGCGACATCGTGAATATCTTGCGCGCGATATCGGGATACTTCGCTATGAACCTCAGTTCGTCTTCGGTGAGCGGCTTCTGGGTATGGACGTTGGCGTATCTGACAAGTTCAAGTATCTTCGTGGCCTCTTTTTCGTTCTTGAATTTCAACTCAAGCTTATCATAAACATTCCTGAAACCTTTTATGCCGCTGTATTCTCCAGCCGTTATCTGCCTGCCCGTCTCTATTATCTCCGGCTCGCCCCTGCCCAGCTCCTCATAATCGTAGAGTTCATAATTACGCCTGTCCTTTAACGCTCCATCGGCGTGTATCCCGGATTCGTGGGCGAAGGCGTTGGCGCCCACGCCCGGCTGGTTGACCGGTATCGGCACGCCGAAGGCATAAGAGGCGTACTTCGCAATCTTCCACGCATGGGAAAGCTTGATCTTTTCGTCCAATAGATATTTCTCTTTGAACCCGCTAGAATATTTAAGCGCCAGGATCACGCTTACCAGGTCGGCGTTACCGGCGCGCTCGCCCATCCCGTTGACGGTAGTATTTATATAGGCA
>JAQUQN010000129.1 GCA_028716065.1 Candidatus Omnitrophota bacterium | reverse complement strand
AAAAGCCCCTAAGACTCTCTGGTAAGCGTTAATAGCCTCGTCTTTCTGGCCTAACTGTTCATAACACTGGCCTATACTGTACCAGCTGTAATTTACAAGGTCACTATTGGGATAATCACGGACCAATCTCTTATATGTTTCTATCGCCTTCGGATAAAATTCTTTCTGTTCATATATACGGCCCATCTGGAATACCGCGTTATCCGCTAAATTACTCGTATCAAACTTTTCCAGAAGCTTTTCGTAGGTATCCAGCGCCTTATCTATATAATCCTTCCTTACACTTTCATCCTGTTCCAGTTCTGCCTGCTCTTCATATACCTGGCCTTTTCTGTAACTGCCGTTATCCGCCCAGCTGCCGCCAAAATAAAAATCTATCAGTTCATTATAGTGCGTCACCGCCTTATCATAATTCTCTAAAAGCTCATACGTATATCCCATCACATATAACATATCATCATTCCATATCATATCGGGATATGACCTCTCCTGCTCTTCCGGCGTCCATTTCTTACTTGCCAGCGGATATATTAAATGCTCGTACGGATATCCCGCCGCAACCGCTTCAAACGCCTTTGCCGCGTTAGTGTAGTTCTTATTTGCTTCTGTAAATTTTCCCTCGATATTCTTTCTGTTGCCTAAATTAAAATTTACAAGGCCCTCTTCCAGCGGGTTCGCCGATGTTACTTTCGCGCTGACATGCCCTATCCCTCCATTATCTAATCTCGGCGCTGTATAAACCGCAAGCGACATTCCGTCCTTATCTGTCAGTCCGTTCCCGTCCTCCAGAACCTGCCCGTTATCGCTTGTATAATTTACCTTAATATCCGGAACCGGATTCTCATAGCTGTCAAGTAACGTTACCCTGATCTGCGCTCGCGCCGCGCCATCCGCCTTGATCTTGCTATTCTGAGCGCTCCCTATTACCGCTCCCCATTGGCTATTTATCGGATTTTGTGGCGTACCGATCGGTTTCGCTTCTATCAGAAGATACCTTACTCCGCCCGCGATCAATACTACTCCGATTGTTTCTCCCACCGGCCCGCCGGGGGCGGTTGCCGCGATCGCCTGGATTATTGTTAAACCCGATTTCGTCCCCGATGTATAAACTGCCTTCGCTTCCCCATTCTGATCCGTAAATGGCTGCAGCGCTTCTATCTTCCCGCGCTTTAAGTCCAGCTCTTCCGCCTTTGGAAGGCCGTAATATTCCGGCCGCTTATAATCTTCCACATAGTCCCGGATCAAAAACCTTACCTCTATATTTTTTATCGGTATATCTCTCGCTATCTTATTACTATCAGGCTCATAATCTTCGCTGTATGGATCATTGATTATCTGATCATCTCCTATATATCCCACAAACGCGCTTATTACTGAAACCGATTTCCCGTCCGCTTCTATTCTTAATGGTTTTGCCCTTAATGATATATATGCCACTCCATTACTCGTCCTCTGCCCCGGCGGCGGCGTCAACGCGTCCAGAAGTATATTTACCGTTCCTGTTTTTGATGTCGTCACATATGTCACTCCCGCGTACCCGGTCGACCGGTCCTCCGCCGCTATATATCCCGTTTCTACCACATATCCCGCCGTATATGTTGATTTTACCTTACCCTCTGTATCTGTTACTCCTATTAAAGGATTCATACTCCCATATCCTCCCACCAGCCGGAACTCTACTTCTCTGTTCTTTAACGCGTTATTATGCCGGTCGCGCAATATGGCAGTTAGATTTGAGATCCTTGCCTCTATTGGATCATACTCATTTGTCGAAATCTCTTCTCTCGTACGGTCCATATTTATTATTATTATTGTATCGATCTTATAACTCGTTGACTGCGCCAGAGATGACATATTTCCTGCAGCGTCCACCAGATAACCTGTTACCTTCAGTGGATTCATACGGTCGCCCTGCATTATTTTGTAATTTCCGGTATAGGTACCCGGATTCGCGGGATCTTCTTTCATTCTGATATTCCGTCTCATCGTCCCGATATCAAAAAATGCTATGCCGCCCGCTTCTCCTCTTAAACTGATCTTTATTTCATTATTTGACACCAGGTATTGTTTCTGTTCATTTGTCAATACCGGGATCTTGCCTTCCTGATTAGTGTAATCCACTGCCACGCTTATATCCTGTATCAACGGCGCTGTCGTATCTGTTGATGTCCCGACTAACGTGACATATGTTGTGCAAAGGAACGAAGACTCGTAATTACCGAATGGTTCTACCAGGTATCCCGTCAATTGCGCGTCTTTTACCTCATCACTGCTTTTTACCGTATATGTCCCCTCATACGTGCCCGTATGACGGTCTCCTATCAATACCTCGTTTATCCGGGTTTTCTCTACTATCGTACTGTCTTCTTTCTTTATGCTGAAATACGCCTTCGTTTCATATACATTACTCTTGATCTCGTACCTTTTTCCAAGGTCTCCTCTTACCGTTATTGTTATATTGCTCCCTGCCTTCTTCGGCGCTCCTACCGTATTCTCTGTTACGTTAAATATCGCCGGCGGGCCCGTTACATCCGGAATCGCAAACTCTAAATTACCCGAGATACTCTCGTTCCCGGCCTCGTCTACTGATGCTGCCGCGTAAAAATAGGTCTCTCTTGGAATCGGGTTATAATCTGTAAAATGCAAAAATCCCTCTGCGTCCTTTTTCTCTTTCTTTATTAGCTTGGACCCGCTGATTATATTATTCGTGTCCAGCGCCGATTCATTTATCGCGGCTCCCGACCGGTATACCCGGTACCCGGCTATCTTTTCATTTACATCTTCCCATGAAAGTTTTACCGCGTAATCTTCTATCACGCCGTTTATTTTACTGATCCGTTCTGGCGGAATGGTGTCTACTGTTATCGGCAATGTGGTGTCCCCGAGCATCGGCGCGCCGTTCCCAGCCGGATCCGTATAATATACCCTCGGCAATATAGAAACATTATTCGGATAATCTGCCGTTATTGTCTCAAACCCGAAATATAATCCGGGCTGTGATGCCACCTGCATCGGCCGGTTCTCTACAGGGCCTCTCGATGTCATTACCACGCTGTTTTCCGGCCACTTCACAAGGTCAAATGTCACATTATTGCCGGATTCTCCTGTGCTCGTTACAAGCAGTACCTTACCCGCTTTTAGCGGTTTACCTACTGCGTCATGGCTTACACGCTCAACAAATGGAGGTACTATATCTACTCCAAAAACCTTTACTCCGATCGTATTGGACGCCTTTCCTTCATTCTTATCCAGATCCAGCGCGGTTACTCCATAATAATATATCGTCCCGTTCGGTAATCCCACATCCGAGTATCGAAACATCCCGTTTACAGCCTTGCTCTTTGGAACAGTCGCGAACGGGACAAAACGCGACGGACGCCCCCGCATTATATCCTGTAAGTATTCTTCCTTTATCTCTGACAGGTCACGATAAAGCTGATATATATCTATATTATTATCTTTATCTGCCGCTTCGCCCCACTCTAACTCTACTATGCCG
>JAQUQN010000128.1 GCA_028716065.1 Candidatus Omnitrophota bacterium | reverse complement strand
GAAGATCGCGTGAAAACGCGCCGCAACTCATGAAACGTCTCCGGTAAACCGCCATATTCAGACAAGAGGCGCAGGGCGAGCATCTTCGAATCTCCGGAACTATTACGTTCCTTTTTTATGAGCCATTTAAAAACGGGCCTCGACCTTGACCGTTTTACGGCTGAACGGGCCATCATCCCTATCTTTGATGAAGGCGGTCTCAACGCCATTTCAAAGACCACGCCGAAAAGGCTGCGGGTCTGTATCGTATTCATGGAACGCAATACGGTCAATTTCAAGGACTCCTCTTTTTCGCCCAGCAAAGCGCGCTCAATATACTTTTCCCATCTTTTATCCACGAAACGCAATACAGCTATATACGCGATGGCGCGGATCTTGGGATTGGCGGAATGGAGATATCTTTTCAGGTATTTTGAATGCAGCTTGTAAGCGTAAGCGCCAAGGCAGGCCAGGGCTTCTTCCTGGATTTTACCGCTTGACTTGGAGGCAAGGCGTTCGAGGATCGGCAAAAACCTGACATCCTGTATCTTCCTCATCGAGCGTATGATAGATACGACCGCTTTCGTGTCACGCTGCAATCTGTCAAAAGCGTTGAGAAGAGGAACCGCGCCGCTCACCCTGCCTAGCTCGCCCAGTTGCTTTATGGCGAAGACCGCGACGTCATCATAAGAAGATTCCAGTATCTTGGGCAGCAGCGTCTCCTGCCAGTCCTTGCTGATCTTCGCGATGCCTGAACATGCCTCTTTTCTCACTGCCAGGCTTTGGTTCTGCGATAAAGCCACCAATTTATCAAACCCTAAAGGGCGCTCGATGGCCACAAAATAACGGACCAACCAATACACGCTTTGAGCGTTTGAACTTTTCGTCAATAAGTCATATATCAACTCTATGTCTTGATCGCCGAAATGAAGGCAGACAGCGGCAAATGTCTCTTCCTGACCCTCGGCAGCGGAAGCGAGCAGCCTCGATAACAAGGTATTGAGTTTCGTTTCTTTCATGCTGCCGTCCAAAATTCCAGCACCTCTTTTCTGCGTAAATTTACCTCGTCCCTTCTCACGCCGGAAAGCATGTCGCTCATCCGGGAGTAGGCCCCCAAAATAAAATATACTTCGCTGCGCATGAAACACATCTCGCTATTATCCGGCCATAGTTTGGCTGCCCTATCAAGCAATTCCCTGGACTTTTCATACTCTTTCAGCTCTATCAGTGTCTGCGCGTATCTTACAATGACGTCCGGCTGGTTGGTATCGATATCCACGGCCTTCTGGTAGGCCGCGCAGGCCAGCGAAAGATACCGCTGGGACATCGTCTTTTCAAGAAGCCCTGTCTTTGCGTAAAAACGATACAGGTCTCCGAGGGCCGAATGGTCCTTTGCCAGATCGTGCTCGCCCGCCTCTTTCGATACCATCTTTATTCTCTCATTTATCGAATTCTCGATCTTTACCAGCGCTCCGGCCGCGTAGAAACGCACCTCGGGCGAACTGTCCGCGAGGGCGAATTTCAACAATTGCACGCTTTCGTATGAGACGGCCCTGGATAATTTTTCGATCACCCTCGTCTTTATCCTCATATCCTCCCCTCTTATGACATCCACGAACGGTTCAAAGCTCACTTCCCTCCGGACCGTCTGCATGGTGTTTTCGAGGCGCTTCAAATATACCAGTTGTCCTTCTTTTTCGGCAATATACTCCTCATAGTCCTTCAAGAGACCTTGGCCCGGCTTGATACCTTTCCTGACCGCCGACAATATCACAAGCCCGATCAATAAGCCGACGCCTGGGAAAAATAATATCATGATGAGCGCGTAGTAGACGGCCGAGCGGATATCGCTTTGTGCCTTACCGGATCTTTCGTATGCAAAAACAGCCAGGCAAGACGCTATCGAGATAAATACATGGATCAGCGCGAGAGTAGTGTTAAACATGCGCTATCCCGCATTTTTTAAGCGCCGGCGTCAACAGATCCTGCGGCGCGGACATATGCGTCGTCATACCGGAAATACCCACGACTATCTCTAGCGGCGCCTCTTTCGCGCCCGCGCCTTTCATGGTCCTGGCCATCTCGCCGGTGATATTATCAAAAGCCCCGGCGATATCTTTTTCTTTCTTCATCGGGCTCACGACCGCGAATGTGCCTTCATAACGGTATCTGAACAGCATGTCCGCATCATGCATAAACCGCCCCATCAGGGCGATGAGGGCCCTGGAAATGATATCCTGTTCCGGGGCGCTATGTAATCCAAACTGGTTCAGTTTTACTATGGCTACCGCGAGGTCCAGGCCGAAAACCCTGGCCCGTTTAAATTCAGCCGCAACCACATCGTTAAAATGCTCAAACGTGAATATGGAAAGTTTTTCATCCATTATCCTTTCCCTCTTCATGTGGTCGAAGAGGCGTTTATTGCAAAGAGACCTTGCCGCCCAATTTATTATTATTTCGATGAGCTGTATGTTCGGATTCGTGAACGAAAGAAAATCCATCTTCTCGATATTTACCACACCGAATACCTCTCCGGATTCGTTCTTCAGAGGGAACATGGCAAGCACCTTCCCGTATTCCGCGCGGTATTTATTGGCGCGGTCGTAGGCTATGATATCTTTAACCGTAATCGTGGAGGCGCTGTCTTGCGCTATGTCCATTATCGTATTGCCGGCGGCTATCTTGCCCTCTACGGCGGTCTCCTTCTGCCACCCTATGAAAGCCTTGATTATATAATATCCTCCGCTTATCACATAGATAGAGGCCTTCTCCACCTGAAAATACTTTGCCAGAATATCCAGGCATCCTTTGTATATACTGGTCTCGTCGAGAATATCAAATTTTTTGGCCACCTCGTAGAGGGTCTTTACCGTGGTGGTCTCGCCCACGATCCTTGCCTCAAGCACCGTGCGCATCTTGTCGGCGGCTTCCAGTTTACCCTGGAGCATTTTTGATGCCCCTTCCAATTTTTCAAAACTCTGCCGCTTTTCCCGTTCGGAATTTATGTACCCCTGCCTGATGCTTCCGAGCACGGCCCCCACTATGGTAAAGCCTATGGGCGTTATGAAATTCTGGTACTCTATGAGCTTCTCTATATCCGTCTTGGATGGGATACCTCCGAAAACCGCTATCAGGAGATGCGCCGAAGCTATCAGGCCCGTGATAACCCCCGGTACGAATCCATAACGCGACGAGATGAGCAGGACGACCAGCCAATAAGGATGGGGTTTCATGGTAGCGAAGGCGGGGTTATTCCTGAAAAATATATAATTGACACAGTCATAGATAAAAAAGGCCAGGATTATTTCTAATATGACTTTATTTTTTTTCATGATTGGGCGCGCTCCGTTTTTTTCAGGATCTTATCTATATCTTCAACCCATTTCTCTATGCTGGAGAATTTATTGATCAGATTTATCCCCAGCCTCTTCAGGCGAACACGGTTCTCCAGTCCCAATTCCGCAGGAAGCATCATCAGCGTCTTCATGCCGAGACCGGCCCTGGCTTCATGAGCCTTCACCATTTTATATAACCCATAACCGTCCGGCGAAGTGACAAAGGCCCCGCAGAT
>JAQUQN010000127.1 GCA_028716065.1 Candidatus Omnitrophota bacterium | reverse complement strand
AGCCAGCGCCAAAAAGGCACTGTTAGAAGAGATATCCAGGATCATCTCGACGGCCGTTCCCGAAGAGGAGATGGATACGGCGAAGAAAGAATTGCTCGGTTCCTACAAGATCAACATGCAAACGAACGGGTTCTTTTCGCTCGAGACCGCCATCGATGAATTATACGGCATGGGCTACGAAACGATATACCGATATGAAAAGGAAATGGCTAAGGTCACCTCGGAAGATCTCAAACGGGTCGCCCGAAAATATTTCAATCTGGACGCCTACGCTGAGATAACCATTCTATCTAAATACCACTAATGTTCAGCATATCTACCGCATGGAACGCTTCAAGACATAAAGACGGTTATGGAATCGTAAAAGAGCTGAGGTCTCTCGGTTTCGATAGCATAGAACTCGGATTCTCTTTGACGGAGGATATCGTAAAAGATATAGCCGCGATTGCGAAGAGAGGAGACATAAGGATATCGAGTCTTCATAACATGTGCCCGATTCCCGAAGCGATTGCGTCCTCTAGGGCATCCCCGGATTATTATTCTCTGGCTTCGCGTGATGAGGACGAGCGGCGGCTTGCGGTGGATGCCGCGAAAAATACGGTCTCCTGGGCAAAGGCCTTGGGCGCAAGCGCGGTAATACTCCATGCCGGAAGGGTTGAGATCAAAGACAGGACGAAAGACCTCGCTGCATTGTTCGGGGAAGACGAAAAGTTCGACGAATTGAAAGAATTCATGATAAAGGAAAGGGAGGCGGCCAAGGCGCCTCATGTAGAGAATGTTATAAAGAGCCTTAAAGAGATAACGCCATTTGCGCTGGAGTCCGGCATAAGGCTGGCCCTGGAGACGCGATATTATTACAGAGAGATACCTACCCTGGAGGAGTTCCGGCAGATATTCGACAATTTCGCCTCCGATGAATTATTCTATTGGCACGATACGGGCCACGCTGAAGTACACCAGAGGCTGGGCTTTTCGCGCCACAAGGATTTTCTCGATAACTTTCATAGCCGCTTGATAGGTGTTCATCTACATGATATAATTGGACCCAGGGATGATCACAAGCCTCCTAGCTATGGAACGCTGGATTTCAGCATATTGATACCGTATCTAACCAAGGATACCCTGAAAGTGATAGAGGCGCATCGCCCTGCCGGCGCCGACCAGATAAGGCGCAGCGTCAAGTATTTGGAGAGAATATTCGGGAAATAAATTTTTTGGATTCACGCTGAGGTTCCCCTCTCGGCCGAGTGCGTCAGAGGAGGTAAATTTTTCGGCTTTAGGTAAGCGGGCGTTTACTTTTGTGGCCGCCTCCGCTTGCCGTCCCGTTACATTAGGCATGTAACGGGACTGTGGATAAAAATGCGATGATAAAGCCTAAACCGCCTTAATGTATCGCATTTTTATACAGTCGCTCCGGCTTACCACAAAAGTTCCGCCTTCAGCGAGTAGCCGAAAAATTTTGCAGTTGGAACTGGGGAAATTTTAGGGTGGCGCGATTAAGACTTTTGCGCGCACAAGCGGAGCGCGGGATGGGGGTGTCCGCCGTTTAGGATTGCATAGTAACAAGCCCGCGACCCAGCTTTAACTTATCCTGTTGCAGGCAATCTTGGCGGACATACAGACACCAAGTGTCTATAAATAGTCTATTGTGAACCCCGCGCGAAGCGCGGAGCACAAAAGTCTTAGTCGTGACAGGACCCTAAAATTTCCAACATACTTGTGCGAACATAACTAGGTTTAGGTTTAAGGGATGAGCCGAAAAAATAGTATGAGGAGAGAGATGATACGGAAACCTGCTGTCGCCGGACAATTCTATCCGGCCGACCAAAAGTCCTTACTGAAAGAGCTCGATTCTCTGATCGATAAGGGGGGAGAGACGAAAGACCTCCTGGCTGTGATATCTCCTCACGCCGGCTACATGTATTCCGGGCGTGTCGCGGGACGAGTCCTTTCCGTAATGAAGCCGAAGCCGGTATATATCATAATGGGACCCAATCATACGGGCATGGGCCTGCCATTCAGTCTGTCCGATAGCGATGCATGGTCTACACCGCTTGGCGAGGTCCGGATAGACAGGCGACTGGCGGACCTCATCTGCAAGAATTCAAAATTCATTAAAAGGGACTCGTTGGCTCACATGTATGAACATTCCATAGAAGTACAACTGCCGTTCCTGCAGGTCCTGCAAAAAGATTTCACGTTCGTGCCGATCGTGATATCTCATGCCGATGCCGATACCTATGCGAACATAGGAAAAGAACTGGCGTCCTTTATAAAAGAGCTGGGCCTTGAGAAAGAGACGGCCTTTATCGCATCCAGCGACATGACACATTACGAACCTCAGGAGACTGCGAAGGGTAAGGATGCCGAAGCCCTCAAGGCGATAGAAAGGCTTGATGAGAGCATGCTGGTCAAGAAGATCGAGTCATTGAACATAACCATGTGCGGATACGGTCCGGTGTCAATAGCGATTGCCGCGGCAAAGGAGCTAGGGGCCAAGGAAGCGCGCCTCATCAGCTACGAAACGAGCGCGGAGACGACCGGAGATAGTTCTTCGGTGGTGGGCTACGCAGGAGTTGCAATACTATGAGATTTAACTTCTTGAAAAGGAAAAAGAAGGTTTCGCTCGTCTTAGGCGGAGGATCAGCCAGGGGCCTGGCCCACATAGGTGTCCTGAAGGTACTGGAAAAAGAGAAGATACCCATAGACAGGGTGATCGGTACCAGTATGGGGGCGTTCGTGGCTGCCGGTTACGCCACAGGGGTACCCACCAAGCGGATGGAGGATAGGGCGTGCGATTTTGTCGTAAATAAACTTCTCGACCCGACCCTGCCGCGCATGGGGTTGCTCGGCGGTAAAAAGCTGGAGGCCATAATAGCGGACATACTTGAAAATAGATCTTTTCGCGACTGCAAGATACCCCTATCGATAGTAACCACCGACATAGAGACCGGCGAAGAGATGGTCTATCAGGATGGCGACCTGCCAAAACTGGTGCGCGCAAGCTGTTCCTGGCCCGGTATATTCAACCCCGTCAGGATAGGAGGGCGCCTCCTGGTGGATGGCGGGATAAAGAACAGCGTTCCGACAAAGATAGCCAAGACCCTGGACGGAGAATACATGATAGCCGTCGATGTAGGGTTCTGCGTAAAACAGGGCAAGATAGAGAACATATTCCAGATGATACTGCAGTCGTTCCAGATAATGGGGCACGAACTGAATAAATATCAGGCCCGGGAGGCGGATATCGTAATAGATGTGGACCTTGGAGACCTGGACCAGGCCTCCTTTCACAGGGCAAAAGAGGCTATAGAGAAAGGTGAGATGGCAGCGGAAAAATCTATTGCTAAAATAAAGAGGGACCTTGGAATATAAGGAGAGGTAACCTGCATGAACGAAGAAAATCGGGAAGCTATTAAAAAGAAGGTGGACGAGGCATGGAAGGAAGCCGTCTCTAAAGAAAAGGATGAAACCGAAAAGCCGGCCCATCAAGAGATAGAGGTCAATTTCGGGATATTCACCTCGGGACTCGCGATGGAATCGATGGTGGCGCTCGGCGAGATCGA
>JAQUQN010000126.1 GCA_028716065.1 Candidatus Omnitrophota bacterium | reverse complement strand
CCAGCTTCTTCATCTGGGCAGGATCGCATGCGTTCCTGCCATCGATAAATAGAGGCTGTCTCATTGACTTTTTTATTCTTTTTAAATCGAGTTCTTTGAATTCATTCCATTCGGTAGCCACCAGGATACAGTCACTGCCCTTAGCGGCCTCATATGGACTTTTGCAGAACGTGGCACCCTTCAAGACCTCTCTGGCCTTTTTCATCGCATGAGGGTCGTAGGCTTTTATCTTTACGCCGCTTTTCTGCAGTTTCCGGGCGATATCTATCGCGGGAGAGAACCTGATATCGTCTGTATCGGGCTTGAAGGAAAGGCCCAATACGGTAATTATCTTGCCTGTCAGGTTCCAGAGAGACTCTTCTATTTTTTTTATTACGAAACTTTTCTGTTCCTCATTTATCTTTTCGACCTCTTTCAATAGACCAAAATCATATCCTATCTTTTCAGATAGCCTTATAAACGCCGACAGGTCCTTGGGAAAACAAAACCCGCCGAAGCCGATGCCCGCATTCAGGAATGTCCGGCCTATCCTCTTGTCCAATCCCATCCCTTCGCTCACCTTAGATATGTCGGCGCCCGTCTTATCGCATATATTACTGAGAGCGTTTATAAATGATATCTTCGTCGCCAGAAATGAATTGGAGGCGTGCTTTATCAGCTCCGCGCTCTTCACATCGGTTACTACCAGGGGGGCCTTTATCGGATGGTACAATTCCGTCAGTATTGCCTTCGCCTTTTTCGAAGAGACGCCTATGACTATCCTGTCGGGATTCAAGAAATCTTCTATGGCGGAACCTTCGCGTAAAAATTCAGGATTGCAGGCGACGTCGAACGACGCCTTCTTATTCCTGAATAGATGCATCGTATATTCGATCCATGCCCCGGTCTCTATCGGTACTGTGCTCTTTTCGACTATCAGATGATAGGCGCCTGACCGCATCGCCTGCGCCACTATCCTGGTTACCTCTTCGATAGAACTTAGATCCGCTTCGCCGTTTTCTCTCGGAGGAGTGCCTACGGCGATGAATATCACTGTGGATTTTTTCGTAGCCGACCTGATATCCGTAGTGAAGGAGAGCCTTCCGGACTTGACGTTGGCCTTGACCATCTCTTCCAGGCCGGGTTCGTATATAGGCATGAGGCCTTTTTTAAGGGCCTTTATCTTTCCGGCGTCATTATCCACGCATATCACCTTATTGCCCAATTCGGCAAAGCAGGCTCCTGTCACGAGTCCTACGTAACCCGAACCTATCATCGCGATATTCACGCTATAGCCCTTCTTTAATAACCCGAGACATTCATGCGGGCCTGCTGATTCGATGCGCCCGGCTGCGGCTGGGAATAAGTATTTCTGAAACCGATAGGCACGGTCGGGAACGCCTTGAGCCTCATAACAATCCAGAAGTTATAATCGAGCGTATCCGTTTGTCTGATGTCATAAGTTATTTCCGCTATCCAGCAGTGGAGGTCTTTATATATGGTGTAACACTGCTCCTCAAACGAGCCTTTAAAAATATTATACCTGCCATAAAACCGCAATTTCCATTCATCATTTATCTTATATATTAATTCCGTGGTCAGGAAATTACTCTTTCCGGTAGGCACATTTTCATACCTGTGGCCAAAACCGAGCGAGTTATCGCCTCTCACTATCGTAAAATCCACGCTTTCATTTATAACACAATATCTCTTGGGATCAATTTCCATCTTGGACTGCGTATAAAGCCATGGATATGGGCTGAATTCCAGATCCAGATTGACGGTATTGAACCTATTGTACTTATATGCGACATTGCTCTCTTTCAGCCGGAAATCGTAATTGGTGCTCACGACAAATCGGGCCAGGTCAACAGACTTCAACTGGCCGCCCTCATGCCTTTTGGTCTGTAATTTGTTTTCCAGCGACAGGTGTATGTAATTCTGTTTATCCAGGCCATCGATAGTGTCAAATTGATTCAGGTTGGCCGGGTCTATGGTAGGTTGAGGGCTGAAATGATAATCGACGTTCGGCGTGATTATGTGCCTGATCTTATTTATATCCAAACCGAGGAAATTCGTGGTGTAATCATATATCTTGTAAAACTTCGTTGAATTATAGACACCGGCATTGAATATGCCGCGCACCAGGTTGGTATCCCCCCATTTATTACGCGAATAGTATGTCTGCCGTGTCCCGGCATAAGGCGTGATATTCCAAAAGCCGAGCAGTTTGGCCGCGTAAGAGAGCTGATTATATGTATCGACTCTTATAGTGCTAACATCTTTGGGTGTCGGATCAGCATGAGGAAATTTATGATTTAAAAATACTCCGCTCGCAAATCCTTTATAGTAAAACCGCGTATTCTTGAAATTATAATTCGGTATGTCTATCGTATATTCCGGCAGGCGTTCCACCACATCAAAATAGTCATCCATCCGTTTTCTTATCAATAAAGACGCGGTATAATCGCGCTTCGATGTTATGACCGATATATAATTATCGGGGTCGCCCTGTTCTTCATATTCGTTATAAAAGTAGTCCTTTAAGAAATCTTTATCTCTTACCTTGTTAAATTCCACCAGCGCCAGCGTATCATCCGTGATATTCCATCTATGGCGCCATTGCACGCTGTACTTTGACTTGATGATTTTTTTCTCGTCATCGTCCCCTTCGTTATAATAAGTGAAATTATTTTCGTAGGTTTGATAGAATTTAACATATCCCGACCCTATCTTTTTCGTATCATAGTAGTTATCGATACCCTGGGCCAGACCCTTCTTGGTGCGGTAATCTATTCTCACCCTGCCTTTTGCTATATCGCTGAAGGCATATTTGAAGGAGGTGAGGGCATAATAACCCCATCTACTTTCTCTGCCCAATAGAACCGTGGCGTGGGCCGTGGTGTCTTTTAAAGGTTGAATATAATAGGGGAAATAAAATACGGGAACCTTACCTATATAAAATATTATGTGTTTGGCTACTACCCTGTCTTCGAGATATATCGTAACCTGTCTTGCCTGGACCCTGTAGTGCGGGTGCTCGAGATCGCATGTGGTTACATACCCTTTCTTAAGCTCTACTTCTGTATCGCTCGTCTTGTTGCCCTCTCCCGCCTTGCCGTAAAAAGGAGTTGCATTGACATACGCATCTATGATACTTCCGGTCTTCTTCTCAAAATTATAGTTTATCTTTTCCCCGGTTAAATAGGCTCCTTCTTGGATTATCTTTACGTGGCCTTCGGCTATCGCCTCCTTCGTATCCAGATATACCGTCACTTTATCGCAGGTAAGGGTCACGTCTTTATATACTATTGATATGTTTCCGGTCCCCACGACCATCTTTCTCTCATGGAAATATTCGACATTATCGCCGTTGACGACGACCGGTTCCTTCAGGTCAAGGCTCTGCGCCATCGCGGGCAAGGCAATTAACATCAATAATAAGCTGAAAGCTGAAAGCTGAAAGCTGAAAGCCCTGTTATTTCTTCGGAACATTCTGCCAATCCTTTAAAAATCTCTCTACACCTATGTCGGTAAGAGGATGTTTCACCAGCGCCATCAATACACTGTAAGGCACTGTCGCTATATCGGCGCCGATCTTTGCCGCGTCAAGAAC
>JAQUQN010000125.1 GCA_028716065.1 Candidatus Omnitrophota bacterium | reverse complement strand
TTCATCGTAGGGTCATACGATAAAGCCGGCAAACCGAACGCGATGGCAGTCGCGTGGGGCGGCATAGTGTGTTCGAACCCTCCTTCAGTCGCGGTCTCTTTAAGGGAAGCCACATATACATACGGCAATATCATGGCCAGGAAGGCTTTCACCATAAGCATACCTCATGAGAAGTTCATGAAAGAGGCCGATCATTTCGGGATGGCATCCGGCAGGGACGAAGATAAATTCGCCGCGGCGAAGCTCACGCCCGTGAAGAGCGCCCTCGTAGACGCGCCTTATGTAAAAGAATTCCCCCTCGTCCTGGAATGCGCGCTGACGCAGACGGTCAAGCTGGGACTGCACACGCTCTTCGTCGGCGAGATAAAGGACGTGAAGGCCGATGAGGCGGCGCTGGATAAGGACGGCTCACCCGACATGGAGAAGATAAAGCCGATGATATTCGATCCGGCAAATCATGCCTATTATGGCACCGGTAAATATCTGGGCAAGGCGTTTTCGGAAGGAAACGCGATAAAGGGAACTGGAAAGCGCAAATGATGAAATATAAATATTTAATGATCCTTATGTGCCTCATGCTTCTGGCGGCGCCTTCGATGGCAAAGAGCGAAGCGGATGAGTACATAAAGAATATCGAAATGGTCGACTCCAAGATAGAGATGGACCTGGGCCATTTCCCAAAGACCGCCTACCTCTATATAAAATTGAAGAATAACGGCGACCGCGGAGTGTCTAACGCGAGATTAGAGGTCAGTTATTATGGCGACGGCGATTATTTGATAAAGAAGGTCATCATAAAGAAGGCCCTGAACGAGCCCCTTCCCGAAGGCGGCGAGAGGGGCTACAGGATCCCCTTAAGAGGCGATGTATTCAACGTGAGGAACGAGCAGTATCCCTATTCGTACCAGGAGGGAGTCAGCGAATTCGATGTGAAGATATTGAATGTCTCTCTGTCCGCGCGTAAAAGATAGATAGGCGCTGATAGAAAAACCGGGTGAGGCCGCAAGGTATGTCCAAGAAAAAAGGGATAACCTTAATAGTCGTGATCATGATCATGGTCATCGGCTCGATACTCGCGCTGTCGCTCGCCGACACCATTTTAAATTCATTATATTTAAGGAGAATAAGAAATATAAGGCAGCAGGCGCTATATGCCGCGCAGACGGGTGTCTTGATGGCATTCGAGCAGATTGGCAGTGATCATTTACATCTGAAGTGGAGCAGAAAAAGAGACCAGAAAATAACAGATAACATCTATTACAGCGTAGGGAAAGACGCGAACTTTTTCTCCGAAGCATTTTCTCATATCAGTTGTTCCGGTTCATACATAGAGATCAGGCTCATTTATTGCGACGGTTCCGGGCTCCCCCTGAACATAGTGGCCATGACACTGGAGTGGCATGACATGCCTGCCGGAATGGTCCTGAGGCAGGTCCTGTTCGATAATGTTCAGATATTCTACGGTATCTATGATTCCGGCATGCCGCCAATAAGCCCAGGTTTTAAATTGTTAGACTCGCACACCCCGCAAGAATATAAACTAAAGTTCATATTCAATCATCTCGACTATTCCGTTATTGACGGACAGTTAATGGTCACGTTCTTCTTCGCGGATGGTTCTTCGAGAAAGGTGGGCATAATAAATAAGAGGCGATTTTTACCGGCATACATAGGGGCCGGAGAGCATGCTTCTATAATCTCAACGGGTATAGTAGAAGACGGAAACACGAGGTTTAAACGCACCATAGAGGTTACGCACACCGGGTCTCCTGGGTATAAGCTTACATCCTGCCAGGAGATAAGGGAGCATATATGAGAACCCGGCAGAGGGGTTTTACGTTAGTAGAGATACTACTCACCCTTTTGGTGGTATCGATAATAATGATACCTTTCGGCCTCATGATGATGGAGTACGTCAGGTCGATAGGCCACAGTAATATCATGGTCGCGGCAGGCAATCTGGCGGAGCGTGAGATGGCAATAGTCAATTCCAAAACTCACCTGGATGCGGGTAGTCCTGGCGATCCAAGAATTACATTTTTCCCAAATTACGCAGGATATAATTATGACTTACAGCGATCCATAGAGCAGGCGGGACGGGAACCCAAGTTAGTCAAAATAGAAATTACTGCTTATCTTCATGGGTCAGATGAGCAGATCGTAAAATTGATCGCCTATCGTAAGAGAGACTTAGATAATTATGGAGAATATCAGGCCGACTACCGAAGTGAAAGGTACGGCTCGGATTCCGTCGACATAATCAACTTTAATGAGCCCTCTCTCACTGTGGCAAAGTATGGAAACACGATCATACACAGGTATATAACTTTTAGTATCGACATAAGGCATAACGGTACGACGGGTCCGGTTGATATAACAGGCGCTTATGTTACGGTGACCGGATCGAGTTGCGATTATAAAGGGCTATTTTCTGTGGTAATCGGAGGGCATTGTTACTACCAGGATGAAAGAGCGCGATATATGGGTACCATAACTTTTGACCGTCCTTTTCAGATGGCCGCAGATACAACATATTCCGGTTCCAATGCCGCAATGTTCAAACTGGAATATCCATTGACTGTCTCCGACCCCATGGCCGGCGGGGGCCGTTTTGAGGTTAGTTTCAAATTAAGCGATTCAAGTACTTATAAATATGAATGGCACCTACCAGCACATGATAACGATTTGCCAGAATATATCAGGTAATATCAAGATGAGAAAAAGAAGAAGCTTCACGTTAATAGAACTGATAGTATCGATATTGATAATAGCGATAATCGCCGCAGTGCCGTCGAGCATGATCATATCGTTGATAGAGCTTCTTGTATACCTGCCGCACGAGACGGTTATGATAACCGACATGCAGGAACTATTGGATAAGATGATAGAGGGAGAACCCGAAAAGCCCGGAATGAGATTCGGAACGAAAATCATCGACGCTTCTCCCACGCAATTTACATACATGGTCGGCTATCCGGTAGACGCCTATAGAAGGATCATAAGGCTCAGGTATGACAGCACGACAGGCAGGATCTACCGTTCTTGTACGAACCGAGGTGATATAACGGGCCAACCCGGCCAGGAAGAAGACATCACAAGCAGTACCAAATCGGATGTTTTCATAACCGGAAAAGCGTCAAGTCCCGCTACCATATTCACGTACTATAAAGATTTTGAGGTGGATAAAAATAGAGAGGTAGGCATCTTAATGACGAGTACGGATCCATTAAGCGATATGAAGGTGATCGATATAACGATAGCTGGAAGGACAGGGAGTGGATCAACCGAAGCCATGTCCGGCATAGCCGTCAGGCGTTACCACGCATTCGAACGTTATTAAGGAAAAGAGATGGCGGACTGCGTTAATATAAAGAAAAATTCCGCGGATTGTAATTGCACGTATCCGGGATGCCCGAGGCACGGGATATGCTGCGAGTGCATCAGTTATCATAGGGCCAGCGGCGAATTACCGGCCTGTTATTTCGACAAGAAGGCGGAGAGGACATACGACCGGTCGGTCGCGAATTATTTCCGCTCAAAAAAAGGAGAAAGATGAAGAAACGTTTAAAGCGCGAAAGCCATTCCGGAGAGTCGGA
>JAQUQN010000124.1 GCA_028716065.1 Candidatus Omnitrophota bacterium | reverse complement strand
AATTTATCGAAAAGGTCGTAAGTATAAAGAGGGTTGCCAAGGTAGTCAAGGGCGGCCGCAGGTTCTCTTTTAACGCTCTGGTCGTGGCCGGAGACGGCAAGGGCAATGCCGGGCTGGGTTTCGGCAAGGCAAAGGAGATATCCGAAGCTATCAGGAAGGGCCTGAACGATGCCAAGAAGAGCTTCTTCAAGGTGCCTGTGAAGGGGACGACGATACCGCATGAGATCATAGGCCGTTTTAAAGCAGCTAGGGTCCTGCTCAAACCGGCAGGCCCCGGTACAGGTGTCATAGCGGGCGGGCCTGTCAGGGCGATATGCGAGGCGGCCGGTATAAAGGATATACTCACCAAGAGCCTGGGATCCGACACCGCGATGAACGTGTTGAAGGCGGCCGTCGACGGATTGCAGAATCTCAGACTCGAAAGAATAGTCATTAAAAACGAGGAAGCAAAAAATTGAAGATAACCGATATACACATGCCCAAGGGGGCTAATAGAGCGACAAAACGGCGCGGCAGAGGTTCCGGCTCAGGGCATGGAAAGACCTCCTGCAGGGGCCGTAAAGGCGCGAAGAAACGTTCCGGAACTACGACGAGGCCGGGTTTCGAGGGCGGACAGATGCCACTCATAAGGCGTATACCGAAGAGAGGTTTCAATTCGCCATTCAAGATGAGATATCAGGTCGTCAACGTAGAGTCACTGAACGCCTTTCAGGCCAATTCGACCGTCGGACCGGCTGAATTTAAAGAGGCCGGACTGATAGGCAGCAAGATGGAGCCGATAAAGATATTGGGCGACGGCAAACTGAACAAGGCATTGACGGTAAAAGCTCACAAGGTTTCCGAGAGCGCCAGGAAAAAACTGGAAGAGGCCGGAGCCAAAATAGAATTTTTAACCAGATAGAGCCATATATATGTTAGAAGCCTTTGCAAATACGATAAAGATACCGGACCTCAGGAAGAAGATATTCTTTACCCTGGGTTTGATAGCGGTTTACAGGATTGGCGCGTATATACCGACCCCCGGTGTCGACGGGCTAAAACTGGCGCAGTTCTTTTCCAATATAGCCCGCTCGCAGGGCGGGGCGCTGTTCGGTATCATGAACATGTTCTCCGGAGGCGCCATTTCCCGCATGACCATATTCGCTCTCGGTATAATGCCGTACATATCGGCTTCCATCATCATACAGCTTCTGACCGCCGTCATTCCGGCCCTGGAAAGACTGGCCAAAGAGGGCGAGGCGGGGCATAAGAAGATAGTTCAATATACCCGTTACGGTACGATAGCGTTGTCCATCATACAGTCCTTCTTTATCGCGGTATGGCTTGAGAACCCAGCAAGGTTCCAGGGCCTGCAGATAGTGCAGTTCCCGGGATGGGCGTTCAGGATACTGACGGTAATAACGCTCACCAGCGGCACGGCTTTCATAATGTGGCTCGGCGAGCAGATACAGGAATACGGTATAGGCAACGGCATGTCTCTTATAATTACCGCCGGTATCATCTCGAGGATCCCGACGGCCCTTTATCAGGTATATGCGCTCTTCTCTCCATTTGCTCCCGAGAAGGCGCAGCTGGAACCCTTTACCCTTATCCTGATGGTTGTAATGCTTGTGGCCGTTATTGTAGCGGTAATAGTTGTTACACAAGGACAGAGGAAGATCCCTATCCAGTACGCCAAGCGCGTGGTGGGAAGAAAGGTCTATGGAGGACAGTCGACCTTTTTACCCTTGAGAGTCAATCAAGCGGGAGTCATACCGATCATATTCGCGCAGAGCGTAATATTGTTCCCCGCGACGATAGCCGGATTCGTACCGCATCAGGGTTTTCAGAAGTTTGCCGCTATGTTGACGAGGGGGGAATGGGTATACAATTCGTTGTACGCTTTCATGATCATATTTTTCGCTTATTTTTATACCGCCATCACTTTTAATCCGGTGGACATAGCCGATAACATGAAGAAGTACGGCGGTTTCATTCCGGGTATCAGGCCGGGAAAGCAGACGGCAGAGTACCTGGATTTCATAATGACGAGGATAACGCTGCCGGGAGCCATATTCCTGGCTATAATAGCGGTCCTGCCCAGCATCATCTCGGCTTCGCTCAAGATACCTTATCTGGTTGCGAGTTTTTTCGGAGGCACGGGGTTGTTGATCATAGTGGGTGTCATGCTTGATACGATGAAACAGATAGAATCACATCTATTGATGCGCCATTACGAAGGCTTCATGCGCAAGGGTAAGCTTAAGTCCAGGAGATAAGAGATTTGAAGTTGATACTTTTAGGGCCGCCGGGAGCGGGCAAGGGAACTCAGAGCTCCGTTCTTTCTCGACAATATAAGATACCCCATATCTCTACAGGAGATATATTAAGAAGCGCTGTCAAGAGCGGTTCGGAGCTCGGCACCAGGGCCAAGTCTTACATGGATAAGGGCGAACTGGTCCCGGATGATGTCGTCATAGGTATCGTGGTGGAAGCCTTAAAGGAGGACGACACCAAAAATGGTTATATACTGGACGGTTTTCCCAGGACGGTAAAACAGGCTCTCAGCCTGGACGAGGCGCTCATGAAGGCTTCGAGCGGAATAGACCTGGTGATATATTTTGAAACGTCCGATGAGGTGGCGATAGAACGGCTTTCCGGAAGAAGGGTCTGCAAAAAATGCGGTTTCAATTACCACTTGAAGAACATACCTCCGAAAAGACCCGGCGTGTGTGATAAGTGCGGCGGAGAATTGTATCAGAGGCCTGACGACAAAGAAGAGACCGTAAGGAACCGCCTCAAGGTATATAAGGAACAGACAGCCCCCCTGATAGATTATTATGAGAAGAAGGGGGCGTTGCGAAAAGTATCCGGTAATCTCGATGTTGAGGAGTTATTTAAAGTTCTTTCTAAAATGTTCTCTGCTGAACATTTGGCATGATCGTACTAAGAAGCGATGAAGAGATAAGGGCCGTAAGAAAAGCCGGTAAGATCGTAGCGCTTACCCTGGAGAAACTGAAGGGTTACGCAAAACCGGGCATGGAGACGTTGGAGCTGGATAAAATAGCCCGGGACGAGATCTTAAGTCACGATGGCTATCCGGCCTTCAAGGGATACAAGGGCTATCCCGGAAATATATGCGTCTCGTTGAACGAGGCCGTAGTGCACGGAATAGCTTCTTCCAGACGCTTGAGGGCAGGTGACCTCTTGAGTCTCGACGTCGGTGTCAGGTTCAGGGATTATTATGCGGATGCCGCCATCACACTGGCTATAGATAAGGTGAGCGACGAAGCGGCGAGACTCATGGCGGTTACCAAAGAGGCGCTCCATATCGGCATCGACAAGGCGCGGCCCGGCAATAGGCTTTCCGATATATCGCATAGTGTCCAGGAACATGTCGAGTCGAACGGTTTCAACGTGGTAAGGGCCTTTGTCGGACATGGTATATGCACAAGGATACATGAAGAGCCGGAGATACCGAATTACGGAATCCCAGGAAAGGGCCCCCGGCTGGAGGCCGGCATGATCCTTGCAATAGAGCCGATGGTAAACGCCGGGACTTACGAAGTGGAGATCCTGGAAGACGGGTGGACGGCCGTGACGAAGGACAGAAGGTT
>JAQUQN010000123.1 GCA_028716065.1 Candidatus Omnitrophota bacterium | reverse complement strand
CAACCGATATCTATTCTTAACCTGCATACAAAGAAACTAGAACCCTTTGAAAACGATTATAGATAGTGTAACCTATGTCTCCGGTTTAAAGTGTAACCCATGTTCCAGTTGCACACAGGATTGCATGATGGTAAGCCCGCGCCCCAGTTTTAGATAGTCCGGTTGCAGGCAATCCTGGCGGACATACAGACACCAAGAGTCTATTACTTGTCTATTGTGAACCCCACGCGAAGCGCGGAGCACAAAAGGCGAGGGAGTGGCAGGACCCTAAAATTTCCAACATTATTGTGCTACTGTAACGAAGCTTAATATGCCAAAAGTTGTGATATTCGATATAGATGGAACGATGGTGAACGCCTACAAGGCGATAGAGGTGAGCCTCAATTACACGCTGCGGAAATTGGGTTATCCACGAGCGGGCCTTCGGGCGGTGCGCGCCTCAATAGGCCACGGCGATAAGGATTTTGTCGAGCGCTTCGTGAAGCCCGAAGATGTAAAGCGAGGGCTTTCTATATATAGGATACACCACCGGAGTTCTCTACTTCGATATTCGCGCGCGATCCCTGGCGCGAAGAAAGTTTTAAACGTTCTTAAGAAGAAAGGATATAAGCTGGCCGTGGCCAGTAATCGGCCCTTAAAATTCAGCCGGATATTGTTAAGGCATCTGGGCCTGGAAAGATACTTTGACGTGATACTCTGCGCCAAGGGCAAGGCCGATATCAAACCCAACCCCCATCTTCTACTCAACGTTATCAAAAGGCTTAAGTTGAAGAAGGCCGACGCGGTCTATGTGGGCGACATGGCGATAGACGTGTGCGCCGGCAGGAATGCCGGGATACGGGTCATAGCCATATCGGGCGGATCGTCATCCAGGGCTGAATTGAAAAAAGAACGCCCTTTCAAAATAGTATCAAAGCCTGTCGATATCCTGAAATATATGATTTAAAAAAGTGTTTTGTGTATTGCAGCTATTAAGATATAATAAATAAGAGAGCGTAATCAAGCGACAAGGTAGAGAGGACGAGATGAAGCGCATATTACTATTTATCCTGCCGATCCTTATAATCATATCCGTCTCTTTTACTATATTCGGCGTTTTTCAGGTCCGTTCAGAGGAAGACAGGCTTACCGAGGACCTCAAGAGGAAGGCAAGGGCGGTGGCAGAGAGCATGGAACTTTCCGCCAGGCACATCCTCGCGAATAATGATTTACGCGGCGCGAAGCGCACCGTGGAGAGATTTCAGAAGAGGGAGAGGCTCCAGGGGTGCGTTATCTATGATAGCAAAGGGGCGATATACGCCGTTACGGAGAGATTTTCCGATTGGAAAGAAAAAGATAAGCCCTACCTGAAATATATCCTTGAGAACAAGGCTCCGCGCGGCGCGATAGAAAAATTCAAAAATTACACCGTCTATAGTTATATCCTGCCCGTCCTGGATGACGAGAATAATGTCGTCGGCCTGGTCGAGATAATCTACGATACTTCATACGTCTTTACGCAGTTGGCTCAATTATGGCGGCGTCTCAGCATCACGTTGATAATCCTGGTCGTCGTCATCCTGATAATAGCCCTTTTTCTCCAGAAACAGATATTTGTATCCCCGGTTGAACGCCTGACCGAATGGTTCAAGCATTTTCAGAGGGGCGACATCGACGCTCAGCACCCCATCAAGGAGAAGGGCGAACTGGGCAAACTCGCCAGGGAAGTCGAGCAGGTAGCGCTGGGTCTACGCGTCGCGCGCAAGACCATGACGGAAGAGGCGCAGGTCCGCGTAGAGAAAGAAGACTTGTGGACCGAGGCGAAATTGAGGGATAACATAAGGGCCAAACTTGGCGAGAATGCCCTTTTCGTGGTATCCAACAGAGAGCCCTACATGCACGTGATGGATGAAAGGAGCGGCGCTCCGAGATGCGTCCGTCCGGCCAGCGGAGTCGTAACGGCGATAGACCCGATAATGCGCGCCTGCGGAGGCACGTGGATAGCGCATGCCAGCGGGAACGCCGATAAGAAATTTGTGAATTCCAAGAATAAGCTTGGCGTGCCGCCGAAAGATAACCGTTATATCCTCAAGCGGGTGTGGCTGAGCAAGGCCGAAGAGGATGGCTACTACTACGGTTTTTCCAATGAGGGGCTGTGGCCGCTCTGTCATATTACGCATACCAGGCCGATATTCAGGGAATCCGACTGGCAGGCGTATAAAAATGTGAACCAGAAATTTGCCGATAATATCCTTGAAGAATTGCCGGCCAAGAACGCTTTTATCTTCATTCAGGACTACCATTTTACATTACTGCCGAAGATGATAAAAGAGAAACGCCCCGATGTTACCGTAGCTCTTTTCTGGCACATTCCATGGCCAAATCCAGAAGTCTTTTCAATATGCCCTTACCAGGAAGAGATACTGGAAGGCATGCTCGGATGCGATCTGATAGGCTTCCATATCCAGTACCACTGCAATAACTTCCTCGATACGGCAAACAGGCTTCTGGAATCGCGTGTGGATACGGAGAGGTTCAGCGTGATACGTTTCGGGAAAGAGACATTCGTCAGGGCCTTTCCCATAAGCGTCGATGATTACATGGAAGGCAAGGATGACCAGACGTACAATGAAGAGATGGAAAAGATACGCAAGGAGTTCGACCTGAAAGACAAGGTTGTGGCGGTCGGAGTGGACAGGATAGATTACACCAAGGGCATAGTAGAACGCGTGCTTGCCATAGACAGGTTCTTGCAAAAGTATCCGGAATATAAAAATAAGTTCGTATTCATACAGTTGGCAGCCCCGAGCCGCACGCATATCAAGCGCTATCATGACCTGATGGGCGAGATCGACGAATTGATAGAGAAGGTGAACTGGAACCACATGGAAGGGGACTGGCGCCCGATAATCTATTTAAAACGCCATTTCTCTCCGGAAGAGATAAGCCCTTTTTACAGGCTCGCCGACATCTGCATAGTCAGTTCCTTACATGACGGCATGAACCTGGTGGCGAAGGAATATATCGCGGCAAAGAGGGACCTGAACGGCGTCCTCATACTGAGCCGTTTTACGGGCGCCGCTAAAGAATTGACGGATGCGGTTCAGATCAATCCTTATTCCAGGGAAGAGTTCGCCGACAGCATAAAGTTCGCGTTGACCATGCCGGAGAGTGAAAAGAAGAGGCGCGTCGAGAACATGCGGAAGGAGATAAGAGAGAACAACGTATATAAGTGGGCCGGTAATATAATATCCGAGATAACATCGCTGAAAAAGCCCGATACTTATTCTGCTACGCAAACCTAATCGAAACACCGGTTTTGCTTCGCAGGAATATTCTCCGGTATAATAATTTCTCCGAAGCAATACCCGAGTTTTCTATTAATTTTGCGGAGGAGAATACAGTCAACAGGCATGAGATATCTATTTGATGACTGGAACGAGATAAAAGAGGACCTGAGGGAAAAGAGGCTCTTTATCTTCCTGGATTACGACGGCACATTGACGCCTATAGCGGAAACTCCGGCGAAGGCCATCCTGAGTAAAGAAACGAGGCGCATGCTGAGACGCGTATCCAGGTCGCGTGACTGCAGCCTGGCGATAGTAAGCGGCAGGGCCTTAAAGCAGGTAAGAAGGA
>JAQUQN010000122.1 GCA_028716065.1 Candidatus Omnitrophota bacterium | reverse complement strand
TTTAAAGCGCCTTGCCACCTTCGCATTCTGTAATCTGTAAATCTTGCAATTTTAGAATTATCCAAAACCGACATCGCGGGCCTTCTGGCAGGCCTTGACAATTCCTCCGACGATATCGGAAAAACTTCTGTTCTCGATCCGGTCAGTCGCAGTATCTCCCTGGCATATTCATACCACGAAACCTTTCCCGAGTTCGAAACGTGATATATTCCGTACTGCGTACTGCGTACTGCGTACTGCGTCACGCCCACGCTGTACGCTGTACGCTGTACGCTGTACGAAAGACTCTTATCCAACAATACACGAATCGCCTTCGCCAGGTCCTTCGTATACGTCGGCGTACCAACCTGGTCATCGACGACTTTCAGCGCCTTGCCTTCTTTCGCCTTGGCCAGGATGGTATCGACGAAATTCTTTCCGTGCTTTCCGTAGAGCCAACTCGTACGCAGGATGAAATATTTCTTCAATATCTTCCTTACCGCTATCTCGCCCTTTAACTTCGAATCGCCATAAACGCTAAGAGGGCCTGTCCTGTCGTCTTCCTTATAAGGTCTTTTCTTTTTACCATCGAATACGAAATCCGTGCTGATATAGATCAAAACGGCGCCTGTCTTTTTACAGGCCAGGGCAACGTTCTTCGTCCCTTCGGTATTTATCTTATATGCCTTTTTTCTATCGAGTTCGCAGCCATCAACGTCAGTATAAGCGGCAGCATGTACCACGACATCGGGTTTTATCCTCGAAACCGCATTAATAATCTCTTTTTCATCCGTAATATCGCAACGAACAAAACGCTGTACGCTGTACGCTGTACGCCGTACGAGATCTAACCCATAAACCTCGTAATCTCTACGCAATTCCTGACAAAGATCCGTGCCGAGCATCCCGCCCGAGCCCGTTATCAGTATTTTATATCTTCGCGGCATCTGATCAGCCTTTTCCACCACGCTTCGTTATCCTTATACCAGTCAACCGTCAATTCCAGCGCCGTCTTGAAATCATGCCTCGGCTGCCAGCCAAGAGAACGAACCTTCGTTATATCCAGGGCATAGCGCTTGTCGTGGCCCGGCCTATCCTTCACGAACTCTATCAGCTTTCTATCCTTACCTATGATATCCAGCAACTTATATGTGAGTTCCAGATTGGGGATCTCATGACCGCCACCGATGTTGTAAATCTCCCCTGCCTTGCCTTTATGCATGATAATATCTATCGCTTCGCAGTTGTCGACGACAAACAACCAATCTCTCATGTTCATTCCGTCCGCGTATACTGGAAGTTTTTTATTATTCAGGGCGTTGGTTATGAATAGAGGCATTACCTTTTCGGGGTATTGATTCGGGCCGAAATTGTTGGAACTGCGGGTTATTATCACCGGTAATTTATACGTGACAAAATAGGATCTCGCGAGAAGGTCTCCTCCGGCCTTTGTCGCGGAGTACGGGCTATTGGGCCTTAGCGGGTCATCCTCCCTGAAGGAGCCTTTTTCGATACTGCCGTAAACCTCATCCGTTGAAATCTGTATAAATAAATCTATACCATGCTTCTTGGCCGACTCCAGTAAAGTATGGGTCCCGAATACGTTGGTCCTTACAAAACTTGCCGGGTCTTTTATCGATCTGTCGACATGGGTCTCCGCGGCGAAATTCAATACGATATCGCTTTTACTGACGAGCCTGTTTACAATCTTCTCGTCCGCGATGTCGCCTTTGACAAAACTATAATTTTTATTTTTTGAGACGTCTCTGAGGTTATCGAGATTACCGCAGTATGTGAGCTTATCGAGATTTACGATCCTGTAATCGCGGTATTTATTCAGGATATATCGAATAAAATTGGAGCCGATAAATCCGGCCCCGCCTGTAACGAGTAGTCTTTTCATTTTGAGTTTTGAGTTTTACACTTTTCCGCTACCAGATTGCTAGCCCTCAATAACGATTCGAAGGTACCCGAATCCGTCCACCAGCCGTCCAGCGTACCGTACGTTAACTCACCGCGCTTGATATAGACGTTGTTGACATCGGTTATTTCCAGTTCGCCTCTCCTGGAAGGCTTCAATCTCTTTACTATATCAAAGACTCTGGCATCATACATGTATATGCCGGTGACGATGTAGTTCGATTTTGGCTTTTTTGGCTTCTCCTCGATCGAGACTATCCTTTTGCCCTTCAACTCCACCACGCCGAACCTTCCGGGATCGTCCACTTCCTTTATCAGGATCTTCGCGCCCTTGGCCTGTCTCCTGAAGGCATCCACTTCTTTCTTTATGCCCTTCTCTAGTATGTTGTCTCCTAATATCACGACTATCTTTTCGTTATCCGCGAAATGTTCGGCCAGCCCTAACGCCTCCGCTATGCCTCCCTCGCCTTCCTGATATGTATAATTTATATGCTTTAAACCAAATTGAGCACCATTGCCCAGAAGCCTCAAAAACTCTCCGGCATGCCTTCCACCCGTCACGATAAGTATATCTTCTATGCCGGCGTCTACCAGGGTCTCCAAAGGATAATATATCATCGGCTTATTGTATACGGGCAGCAAGTGCTTGTTGGTTATCTTCGTCAATGGCTGCATCCTCGTCCCGAGCCCGCCCGCCAGTATCACGCCCTTCAAGCCCATCTCTCATTTCCTCCAATCATACGGTATATCGTTATCGTAAGCGTCGACTCGGTATTCGTCCGGTTTCGCCCGATCATAGGGCAGCGTAGGCGTGTTTATCACTACCGCCTCACAATCGCTGACACATTTAAAGCCGTGATATACGCCTTTTGGTATGACGACCAGCATCGGATCGTCCAGGCTTACCACGAATTCATTGACCTCGCCGCGTGTCGTTGAGGCCTCCCTCGCGTCATATAACGCTAACTTCATCTTCCCGCTGACGCAGGTAAAGTAGTCATCCTGTCTCTTGTGATAATGCCACGCCTTCACCACTCCGGGTTTCGCCGTCGTCATGTAGACCTGGCCGAACGACTTATAGATCCCGTCATCACATCTCAGGATCTCCATGAGCCTTCCGCGCTCATCGGGTATTATTTTAAGTCTTTTTACGTTTACACCTTCTATCATCTCTATTTTCTCCCGATGCCTATATATCTGAAACCCAGCTTCCTCATCTGGGCAGGATCGCATACGTTCCTGCCATCGATAAATAGAGGCTGTCTCATTGACTTTTTTATTCTTTTTAAATCGAGTTCTTTGAATTCATTCCATTCGGTGGCCACCAGGATACAGTCACTGCCCTTAGCGGCTTCATATGGACTTTTGCAGAACGTGACACCCTTCAAGACCTCTCTGGCCTTTTTCATCGCATGAGGGTCGTAGGCTTTTATCTTTACACCGCTTTTCTGCAGTTTCCGGGCAATATCTATTGCCGGAGAGAACCTGATATCGTCTGTATCCGGTTTAAAAGAAAGCCCCAGGACAGTAATTACCTTTCCTGTCAGGTTCCAGAGAGACTCTTCTATTTTTTTTATTACGAAACTTTTCTGTTCCTCATTTATCTTTTCGACCTCTTTCAACAGACCAAAATCATATCCTATCTTTTCAGATAGCCTTATAAACGCCGACAGGTCCTTGGGAAAACAAAACCCGCCGAAGCCGATGCCCGCGTTCAGGAATGT
>JAQUQN010000121.1 GCA_028716065.1 Candidatus Omnitrophota bacterium | reverse complement strand
AACGCCTTCTTTTTTTTAACGTTTTGTATGTTCATTTTTGTTCTCCATCGTTTCGTAGATGAGCGCGAGGTCGATCCCCATCGAATATATAAGTCTCGCATAATTACGCTTCAATTCGTAATCCGCGCCGTAATAATTCGTCTGCGCCCTCGTTTGCAGGGTTATCGCCTCGAGCGCATCTGTAGGCGTGGCGACCCCGGCCGTATATTTCACGCGGTACGCGCGGACATTCTCGCCCGCTTGCCCGATCGCCTCCGAAGCGACGGAGACCTTTTCGCAGGCATTCTTGAGGCCCAAATGGCTGTCCTCCACCTCGAACTTGATATCCTCTACCAGTTTGTCCTTCTGCTCCTTTATCTGTTTTTGCAGGGCGCGCTCCTTGAGCAAGTCCGCCCTCGCTGCCCCGCCGTCATAAAGGTTCATCTTCACGCCAAGGCTGACCGACATATTGTCATCATGGACCATATACTCGTTCTTTGTGTGGTTATACCCGCCGTCGGCATAAAGGACAGGAAGGTTCTCTACCGCCTTAGCCTTTTCGCTCGAGACGGACGCCTTTATCCTGCTTTCGTAGAAAGCGATCTCCGGCCTCTGTTCCTGCGCAATATTCCAGGCATCCTCAATTTCGGGATACTGCGGCAATTCCATGTCTATGTCCTGCACGGTAAGCTTCTCCCTCAACGGAAACGCCAGGATATTATTCAACCGCGCGGCGGAAACCTCCCTGCCGTTGCGCGACGCTATTAATTTCTGTTTTGCGTCGGCAAGTTCGACCTTGACAGGAAGCAGGTCGTTCTTGACTATGACTCCCTGTTCAAACAGGTGCTCCATATCTTTTATATAAGAAGTAAGGCTTTCAACCTCTTTTTCCGCGACATCTATCATCTTCTCCGCTTCCAGCAGGTCAAAATAGGCGGTTATGAACTCCAAGGTAGCCACACGCTTGATGCTTTCGCTCCGGGCCTTTGACGCCTCGACCATATCCTTTGACGCGCGATAGTTCGAGAGGCTCTTGCCGAAGTCGAACAACGTCTGGTAAACATTTACGCCGAAGGAATACGGATTTTTGTCCGAGGTGGGTACGGCCATGCCGCCGAATTTCATTTCCTGCTTGTTCTTATTGAATGTCTGGACGGCTACTATATTCAGCTGCGGCAGCATCACCGAACGGGCCATCATAGAGTTCTGGAATGCCATTTCATCGTCATATGCCGAGATCTTTAAGAGCCGGCTGTCCTTCTGCACTATAGCGATCCCTTCCTGGATAGTCAGGAGCCTGCCTTCCTTCCCGGCCGCCTCTTGCCCGCATGCCGGGCGTCCCGGACACGCGAATAGGGCCAGGAATACGCCTGCCGCTATAATGATCGACTTCTTTGCCATATCGCTGATCCTTCCTCCGTCACATGATTATTAGCTACGGTGAACATATACATCAATATATGAACCTTTGTTCATTTATAAAATATACCATTCATTCCGGGTTTTGTCAAGATGGATATTTCAGGCGGGGTAATGCAGTGTTATCTGCCGGAGATGCCGTTCAGCAGGCATTTTATTATCATATCTGACATGCCGGCCAGGCCCTTCCTCCCTTTTCCGTCTTCCCTGAACCATTTAAGGACATATGATTTCATTATAGCGATCAATATGTCCAGGACCTGTGTCGGCTCGAAATCACTTCTTATGACCCCTTCCCTCTGGGCCTGTTTGACTATATCCGCCATGTACCTTTCGAACTTCTGGCCGGCGGGGGTGTTCCGGAGCCCTTTCTCGGCGATCATCATTTCATCGGCTTCCGAGACAAAGATGCGGAAGAAATCCAGGTTATCCTCAAAAAACACGAGGGATTCGCGCACGAATGTTTCCAGCTTGCCTTTCGCGTCCTTGGCCAACGACATCTTCTCCTCGACTATCGACAGCATCGTCTTCAGCTTTTCCGTGAACAGAGAGAGGTACAGCTCATCCTTATCCTTGAAATGCAGGTAGACGGTGCCGGTAGCATACTGGGCTTCTTTTGCGATATCCCTTATCGTCGCCTTATGGTATCCCTTCAGCGCGAAGATATGCTCCGCCGCCGCGAAGATATCGGACCTGCGTAATTGCCTGTCCCTTTCTTTCCTGCTGAATTCGGCCATTTCGCCTCGTTTAGAACGGTATATAATTAATGAACGCCTGTTCATAAAATATATACCACTTGCTTCCGCTTATGTCAAGCCAATTACTTTTGAGGATGACGATTTTTTAAGCGCAATGCGACATTGACAAGTATGATGAGCGCGGGTACTTCTATCAGCGGTCCTATGACGGTCGCGAAAGCCTGGTTGGAGCTTATACCGAAAATCGCGACCGCAACGGCTATGGCCAGTTCGAAATCATTGCTGGCGGCGGTAAACGATACGGCCGTGGCCTGTCCATAGTTGATGCGCATCTTCTTCGCGATAAAGAAGGTCGCAAACCACATGACGAAGAAATATATCAGCAACGGTACGGCTATTCTCACGACATCAAAAGGCATCCGTATAATATACTGACCCTTCAAGGAGAACATGACGATGATCGTAAACAACAGGGCAATCAGCGTCAAAGGGCTTATCTTCGGGATAAAAACATCCTCGAACCACTTCCTCCCTTTCACCTTGATCCCGGCTGTACGGGTGAGCGCTCCCGCCAGGAAAGGTATCCCGAGGTAAAATAGTACGGTCTTTGCCGCATCTACCATTGAGATGCCGATATTCAGGCCTTTGGCTATCCCCAGCCAATTCAGGCCGAGAGTGATGAACAAATAGATGTATGCGGCATAGAACAAAACCTGGAACAGCGCATTAAAAGCGACCAGGCCTATCGCGAATTCCCGGTCCCCTTCCGCGAGCTCGTTCCAGACAATCACCATCGCTATACAGCGCGCAAGCCCTACCAGTATGACACCTATCATATATTCCGGGTAATTGCGCAGGAACGTTATTGCGAGGACAAACATGACAAGCGGACCGACGATCCAGTTCTGGACCAGGGAGAGGATGAGCAGCTTCGGCCTGTTGAATACTTTTCCCATCTCTTCGTATTTTACTTTGGCAAGCGGCGGATACATCATAAGTATAAGTCCTATCGCTATAGGAATGGAGGTAGTGCCTACCTGCATTCCGGCGATGATATCGGTGACGCCGGGGGCGAAATAGCCCAACGCGATGCCCGCAGCCATCGCGGCAAATATCAGCGGCGTAAGGAGCCTGTCCAGCAGAGACAGTTCACGTTTTATTTCAATATCTTCATGTTTAGCATAAGACATATGCACCCCTCCGTTGTTATGGGATCTTCAGCAAATATATCCTTATATAATATAATCCGGAAAGGATAAATATTATGCCCGTGATCTTTCTCATATAATATTCAATCCTTGACACGCGGTTGAACCAACGGCTCAGGGATGATACGCCCAGGGCTATCGCAAAAGCGAAAACAAGAACGGGCAATCCCGTGCCGATGCCATAAATGAACGGTAACATGACCCCGCAGTTACCGTTTATCGCTATAGGGATGAGGCTTCCGAAGAATAATGCCGCCGAAACCGGGCAAAAGGCAAGCGCGAATACTATACCCAAAAGAAATGCTCCGGAGATGCCGGCATCAACAAGCTTATTTTGGT
>JAQUQN010000120.1 GCA_028716065.1 Candidatus Omnitrophota bacterium | reverse complement strand
TTACGCCGGTTATCCCATCACACCGCAGAATGAACTCACGGCGTACATGTCAAAGAGGATGGGAGAGACGGGCAGGATCTTCATACAGGCCGAATCGGAACTCGCCGCCATAAATATGGTATTCGGGGCTTCTGCGGCGGGTGCCAGGGCCATGACCTCCTCTTCTAGCCCCGGCATAAGCCTGAAACAGGAAGGAATATCTTACATGGCCGGTTGTGAACTTCCCGGCGTCATAGTGAATATACAACGCGGCGGTCCCGGCCTTGGTAATATCGCTCCGGCTCAAGGCGATTATTTTCAAGCGGTCAAGGGCGGAGGGCATGGTGATTATAAGGTAATGGTCCTGGCGCCATCATCCGCGCAGGAGCTCTTCGATCATACTTACCTGGCTTTCCAGCTGGCCGACAAATACAGGAGCCCGGTTTACGTGTTGGGTGACGGCCTCCTGGGCCAGATGATGGAACCGGTGTCGGTTCGGAAGCTCCAAACTCCCGACCCAAAACTCCAAACTAAACCCTGGGCACTCACCGGCTGCAAGGGGAGAAAACCGAATATCATAAAATCCCTGCTTCTAGGAGATGGTGTATTGGAAGAACACAATAAGAAGCTGCAGGAAAAATTCAAAGAGATAAAATCTGCCGAAACGCGCTCCGAGCATATAAATATCAAAGACAGCGATATAGTTCTCGTTGCTTACGGTTCCGTGTCGAGAATGGCGAAAGCCGCAATGGAAAAGGCGCGGCAGAAAGGCCTGAGAGTGGGCCTGATACGTCCGATTACATTATGGCCTTTTCCGGGTGATCTGATAAGACAGGCTGCGTTGAGGGCGAAAAAATTCCTGGTCGTCGAGATGAGTTCTGGCCAGATGGTAGAGGACGTTATGCTCGCGGTAAGCGGCAAGGCGGAAGTGGATTTTTATGGCAGGATGGGCGGGGGAATACCGGCGGAGGATGAGATCTTACAGCGGATAGAGGCATTAGTATGAAGGGTCCAGGGTCAAGGGGCAAGGGGCAGAAAATAAAAGAGAGTAGCCTGGTCTTCTCGCGGCCGAAAAGCCTGCGCGATGTCGAGACGCACTATTGCGCCGGTTGCGGACACGGGATAATTCACAGGATGGTATGTGAAACCATAGATGAATTCGATATCCGCGAAAAAACAATAGCCGTGGCTCCGGTAGGCTGCGCCGTCCTGGCATATGAATATTGGGATTTCGATGTCGCTGAAGCCGCGCATGGAAGAACACCGGCGGTAGCCACGGGTATAAAGAGGGTGCGCCCGGACGATATAGTATTCACATATCAAGGGGATGGCGATTTGGCAGCGATAGGAACGGCTGAAATAATCCATGCGGCGAACCGCGGCGAGAATATAACCGTGATATTTGTAAATAACGGCGTGTATGGAATGACCGGCGGGCAGATGGCTCCTACTACGCTGGCCGGCCAGAAGACGGATACGACAAGACTCGGCAGAAATTTAAAACGCGACGGTTATCCGATAAAGATCCTTGAAATGCTGGCAGTCTTACCCGGGACAAAATACGCCGAGCGCGTTTCCGTCCATTCCTCACAAGAGATATTGAGAGCGAAACGAGCCATAAAGAAGGCGTTCAAGACGCAGATCGAGAACAGGGGATTTTCCATAGTCGAAGTGCTATCGATGTGCCCTACTTACTGGGGAATGAATGCGGTCAAGGCGGCGGATAGGATCAAGGAAGAGGTTTCCACATTTTATCCGATAGGGGTCATTAAAAGCTATTAAAGGGTAATGGGTAATGGGTAAAGGGGCAAAGAATAAAACTACAGAGATATTGTGCGCCGGATTTGGCGGGCAGGGAATAATGTTCATGGGCAAGCTCCTTGCCCAGGTAGGCCTCATGGCCGGGAAGCACGTTACGTGGATGCCCTCCTACGGCGCGGAGGTCAGAGGCGGAACCGCCTATTCGATGACCAAGATATCGGATAAAGAGATAGCCAGCCCCATCGTATCAAACCCCGATATACTCGTCGTGATGAATAAACCTTCTTTACTTAAATACGAAGAGAAATTGAAAGAGAAGGGTATACTGATAATGAATAAGTCCCTGATCGATGTCAAGGCAAAAAGAAAAGGCATATATATAGTGAGCATTCCCATGACCGAAATGGCCTCGAAGTTAGGCGATATCAGGTGTGCGAACATGATAGCCGCAGGCGCCCTGATAAAGAGATCCAAGATGTTTTCGCTAAGAACCGTCGTCAATGCGCTGAAAGAGATGCTTAAAGGCAAGGAGGAGCTGTTTTTGATGAACAAGAAAGCCCTGGAGAAAGGCAGCGCAAGATAAGATGGTACGTGTCCGCTTTGCCCCGAGCCCTACGGGGTATTTACATATAGGAAGCGCCAGGACGGCCCTTTTTAACTGGCTGTACGCCAGGCACGATAATGGCGCCTTTATCCTGAGAATAGAGGATACTGATAGAGCAAGGTCGGAAAAGCGTTTTCTGGAAGAGATCCTCAGCTCTCTTAAGTGGCTCGGACTGGACTGGGATGAGGAACCGATCTATCAGTCCAAGCGTTTCGAAGTCTATCGCAAGGCGGCCGAGGACCTGGTCAAGGCAGGTAAGGCCTACCGCGAGGGAGAGGCATATATTTTTAAGGTAGAAAAGGGCCGGACGATAGAGTTCGAAGACATGATACACGGAAAGGTTTCCTTCAACACGGACGAGATAAAGGACCAGGTCATGATAAAATCCGACGGCTCGCCCGCCTACAATTTTTGCTGCGTGATCGACGACGTGTTCTTAAAGATAACGCATATCATAAGAGGAGATGACCATCTCTCCAACACGCCAAAGCAGATACTTTTTTATGAGGCATTGGGGGCCAACCCCCCTCACTTCGGCCACATGCCGCTCATAATGGGTATGGACGGCGCGAAACTATCCAAGCGGCACGGCGGGGTTGCGGTTGAGGAATATAAAAAAGACGGATTTCTGCCGGAGGCGATGGTGAACTACCTGCTTCTACTGGGATGGTCGCCTGGCGAAAACCGTGAGGTAATATCTCTCAAGGAAGCGGTAAAGATATTCGACATCAAAGACATGAAAGGTGTACAGGCGAAATTCGATATACAAAAACTTACATGGCTGAACGGCGAATATATCGTCTCTAAGCCGGAGAGAGAGCTTCTCCCTCTCATAAAAGAGAAGCTCACGGCTGCCGGCAAAGATGTCAATAGAGTGAATGACGATAAGCTCCTCAAGATAATAGGATTATATAAAGTGCGCGCAAAGACGCTTTCGGAATTTGTCTCCATGGCCGATTACTTCTTCAGCGATGATTATGCCGTTGATGAAAAGGGCGTGGAGAAATATCTTAATAGCGCCAGCTCGAAGGATATCCTGCGCGAATTTGGGGACAGGATCGGGAATACAGAAGACTTTAGCGCCGGCAACCTTGAGAAAGAATGCCGCCGGATGGCGGAAGAGAAGAAATTGAAGGCCAGCCAGATAATCCATCCCACACGCGTCGCCTTGAGCGGAAAGACCGCCGGCGCGGGCCTTTTCGAGATGATGGAGGTCCTGGGGAAGGAGACAGTTCTCAAGCGGCTGCGCAAGGCATCTTCCTGAAGAAACCATGGATGATACAAGACCCACCAATTTCATACGCGGAA
>JAQUQN010000119.1 GCA_028716065.1 Candidatus Omnitrophota bacterium | reverse complement strand
AGGGTGGCGGCCCATAAACTTCCCTTAAGGACAAAGTTTGTTACCAGGGCGGGCATGTTATGATAAAAGCAAATGAATTGCGGAACATGACGGCAGACGAGATAAAGATGAAGGTCGATTCCCTTAAGAAGGAATTATACAATCTCAGGACAGAAGCGGAAGCCGGACGTGTCGAAAAACCGCACAAGATAAAAGATGTGAGAAAAGATATCGCCAGGTGCGAGACCGTTTTGAGGGAGAAGGCTAATGTTAAATAGTTCGAGGAATAAGAGAAAAGATAAGATTGGTGTGGTCGTGAGCGATAAGATGGACAAGACCAGGACGGTGAGCGTAAAGAGGGTGTATCACCATCCGGTATACAATAAGCTCATCAGGACGCATACGAAGTTTAAGGTGCATGACGAAAAGAACTCCGCCAAGACCGGAGATACGGTAAGGATAGAAGAGACCAGGCCGCTCTCGAAAACGAAGCGGTGGAGGCTGGTGGAGATAATAAGTAAAGAGGGGCAAGGGACAAGGGTCCAGGGACAAGGGTAAAATGATCAGAATGCGTTCGATTTTGGATGTTGCGGATAATACGGGGGCCAGGAAGGCTTCCATGATAGGCGTTCTGGGCAGGGGCAACAGAAGGCATGCCGATATCGGTGACATCATCACGTGCAACATAAAAGAGGCAAGCCCCGACGCCATAGTGAAGAACCATGAAGTCGTGAAAGCGGTAGTGGTGCGGACGGCCTTTCCTATCAAGAGGTTGGACGGCAGTCTTTTAAGGTTCGACAGGAACGCGGTGGTCATAATAGACCAGCAGCTAAATCCGAGGGGAACACGTGTATTCGGACCGGTGGCCAGAGAATTGCGCGATAAGAATTTCATGAAGATAATTTCGCTTGCGCCGGAAGTAATATAGTAGCAGACGAGGGATAAAAAGGGTAAAGGGGTAGAAGTGAACAAGATAAAGAAGAATGATACGGTTTATGTGTTGGCAGGCAGGGACAGGGGGAAGACGGGCCGTGTCTTCATGGTCATGCCCAAGAAATCCAGGGCGCTGGTCGAAGGCGTGAATTACATTAAAAAGCACACACGCAAGACCCAGGCCGAACAGCAGGGTGGGATCGTTCAGAAGGAGAGCCCTATCCAGCTTTCAAACCTGACGCTCTTCTGTAAGAATTGCAATAAGCCTGCCAGGATAGGGGTAAGCACCCTGACCGATGGCTCTAAATCAAGATATTGCAAGAGATGCAAAGAGGTAATATAAGATGGCAACGCCGAGATTATTGACCAGATACAGGGATGAGATCGTACCGGAGATGATGAAACGGTTCGGGTACAAGAATAAGCTTCAGGCGCCGCGCCTTGAAAAGATAATAATAAATATCGGGCTGGGCGAAGCGACGCAGGATATAAAATTGCTTGAGGCAGCTCAAAATGAACTGGCCATGATAACAGGACAGAGGCCCGTTGTTACAAGGGCCAAAAAGGCAATAGCGAATTTCAAGATAAGAAAACGTTCCGCCATCGGATGCAAGGTGACGCTGAGGCGCTTCCGCATGTATGAATTTTTGGATAGGCTCATCTCGATAGCGATACCCAGGATCAGGGACTTCAGGGGTCTGTCGCCGGCCTCCTTTGACGATAACGGGAACTATTCTTTTGGATTGAACGAACAGGTGATATTCTCTGAGATCGATGTCGACAAGATAATGAAGGCCCACGGCATGGATATCACCATAGTCATGAATGCCGGGTCGAAAGACGAATCGCTCGAATTACTACGTCTCTTCGGCATGCCTTTTAAGAAGTAGAGAGGATATAGATGGCAAAACAAGCACTAATACTAAAGGCCGCAAAGGCGCAGAAATTCAAAGTGCGGCGATATAACCGCTGCAAGATCTGCGGAAGACCGCGCGGTGTTTTAAGGAGATTCCAGCTTTGCAGGATATGCTTCCGCGAGATGGCCTCAAGGGGCGAGATCCCGGGAGTGGTAAAGGCAAGCTGGTAATTCAAGATAAGAAAGAGAGTATATAAGATATGGCATTGACAGATCCCATTGCAAACATGCTGACGATCTTAAGGAACGGAAGCTCCGCTAAGAAGGAAGTCGTCGAGGTAAGAAATTCCAAATTCTCCGAAGAGATACTCAAGATATTCAAGAAGGAAGGCTTCATCTCTAACTATAAATTGATCAAAGACAACAAACAGGGGATTTTAAGAGTATATTTGACTTACGGGAAGGACGAAAAACCCGCGATCATCGGTATAAAGCGCGTCTCCACGCCCGGTTTAAGGGTATACAAGGGGCTCGATGAACTTCCCAGGGTATACGGGGGATTGGGCATAGCCGTCATATCCACATCAAAAGGTTTGCTTACCGACCAGGAAGCGCGCGCTCAAAAGATAGGCGGAGAGATAGTCTGCTACATTTGGTGACACATTAATCAGAAGAGGTAATACAGATGTCAAGGATCGGGAAAAAACCAGTAGAACTGCCAAGCGGCGTTAAGGTAACTATAACGCCGGGTAAGATCATGATAGAAGGGCCGAAGGGCAAGCTCGACTACGACATACCTGCGCGTTTTAAAGTGGAGTCCAAAGACAACAAGATCGTGGTTACGAGGCCCTCCGATCTGAAACAGGATAAGGCAACGCACGGCTTGATAAGAAGCCTTATCAATAACATGGTCATCGGCGTGACCGCCGGTTATAAGAAAGACCTTGAGATAACAGGAGTGGGGTTCAAGGCGCAGGTACAGGGGAAGGTCCTTAACCTGCAGCTGAGCTACACGCATCCCATAAATTTCAACATCCCCGAAGGGCTCACCATAGAGACTCCGAAGCCTAACCAGATAGTCATAAAGGGGATCGACAAGAGAAAGGTCGGCGAGGCCGCGGCAGAGATCAGGGATTTCTACAGGCCGGAGCCGTATAAGGGTAAAGGGATCAAGTATTCGGGTGAGTACGTAAGGAGAAAGGCAGGCAAGGCTGTTGCCGGTGCCGGCGGAGGAGCTTAAAAAGGATAGGGTTATGGCTAAGTGGTTAAAGGTTACAGGGCGGGACAAGAGGCACAAGAGGATACGGAAGAAGATAAGCGGTTCCAAGGAGATGCCCAGACTCAGTATCTATAGAAGCATAAATCATCTCTATGTGCAGCTGGTAGACGACACGACAGGGACCACCATCCTGTCTCTTTCGACGAACTCGCCTGACCTGAAGGATAAACTCAAGAAAGATTCCGGAAATGTAAAAGGGGCCGCGATTCTCGGAGGCCAACTTGTGGAACATTGCAAGAAGCACGGCATAGAAAAGGTCGTGTTTGACAGGTCCGGGTATTTATATCACGGAAGAGTAAAGGCGTTAGCCGAAGCGGCGCGCAAAAGCGGACTGAAGTTTTAACAGGACTGAAACTCAATCAGACGGAGCTAAAATTGGATAAGACTAATAACACAAATACTCCTCAGGCAGGATCCAGGACCAACAAGCCTTTTAATCGTCCCAGGGGCAGGCCTACCGGAGGACAGGATAAGGAATTTATCGAAAAGGTCGTAAGTATAAAGAGGGTTGCCAAGGTAGTCAAAGGCGGCCGCAGGTTCTCTTTTAACGCTCTGGTCGTGGCCGGAGACGGCA
This sequence comes from Candidatus Omnitrophota bacterium, assembly GCA_028716065.1. GTDB lineage: Bacteria > Omnitrophota > Gorgyraeia > 2-01-FULL-45-10 > 2-01-FULL-45-10 > JAQUQN01. The sequence continues at coordinate 77 of JAQUQN010000119.1, read as the reverse complement.
AGGGCAATGCCGGGCTGGGTTTCGGCAAGGCAAAGGAGATATCCGAAGCTATCAGGAAGGGCCTGAACGATGCCAAG
>JAQUQN010000118.1 GCA_028716065.1 Candidatus Omnitrophota bacterium | reverse complement strand
CGCGGCAATAGCCAAGATGGCCGGGGCCGAGGTATCTTCCAATGTGCGGTTATTGATAGCGCCTCTGAAAGAGATAGGCAAAAAGTGCCCTCTCTCGTGCGAAATACTTGCGCCGATACTCGCCTTTTATGTGGCCAATGATTTCGAGCATGCCGTCAACCTCTGTATAGACCTTAATTTTCACGGAGGTATCGGCCACACCGTGAGCCTCTTCTCGAACGACGAGGCGAAGATAAAGCAGTTCTCTTCGTTGATGAACGCCGGCCGCATAGTGGTAAATACCCCTTCCTCGCAGGGAGCGGTGGGAGGAATATTCAATACCCTTCATCCATCATTCACGCTGGGCTGCGGAACGGGCGGAAAAAATATCACGACCGACAATATAACCGCCAGGCACCTCGTCAACATACAACGCATCGCGAGACGCAGGATCAACACGCGCCTGGAACATTTCGACCAGAGCGCATATTTTGACGAGAGCCTCGACGCCGGGGCGATCGAAAAGAAATTCAACCACAACTACTAAAAAGAGAGGGAGGAATCATGATAAAATACTCTGAAGAGACGGACAAACTGGTATGTTCTTTCTCGGAGCGGCTGGATACCGACGCATGTGTCCAGTTCGAGAAGGAGCTGTATAAAAAGATCGAGGACGCGAAAGGCAAATCCGTGGTCTTCGATCTCAAGACGGTAGACTATATTTCTTCGGTATTCCTGGGCATATGCATGCACATCCTGAAGAAGCTGGGTTCAGAAAGACTCTCTATCGTAAATGTTCAGCCGAACGTAAAAAGGGTCTTCAAGATCTCCGGGCTGGACGGCCAGATAGCCCTGAATTGAACTTTTTTTATAGAAAAGGGGACAGGCTACTTTTTGATAACCTATAAATAAAAAAGTAGCCTGTCCCCTTTTCCTTTTCGGTTATAGCTTTACTACGTTTACGGCCTGTTCACCTTTAGGTCCTTGCTGCACGTCAAACTCGACCTGCGCGCCTTCATCTAAAGATTTATAGCCTTCACCCTGAATTGCGCTATGATGTACGAATACATCGGTGCCTGCTTCAGTGGTAATAAATCCGTAACCTTTATGGTTATTGAACCATTTTACTTTACCCTTTGTCATTACTTACTACACCTCCTTCTTTGCTAAATTATAGCAAATAGTGACAGAAACAAAAAACCGCCAGGCGAACCTTCTTCTACCTTGCGGCTTAAGACTTCTTTTCCCTCATTTACTACTGTCGAGTAGTATACCCTACGCCCTCTCGATTGTCAACTAAAATTTTAAAATAATCTCTTTTCAGACGTTGAACTTTATATTTACGATGTCGCCGTCCTCTACGATGTAATCCTTGCCCTTCAGGTACGATTTCCCTGCCTCCTTGACCTTTGCCTCGCCTCCGAGGCCGACAAAATCGGCGTATTTCATCACTTCCGCCCGTATGAAACCTTTCTGGAGGTCCGAATGTATGGCGCCGGCGGCCTCGGGCGCGCTGGAACCGGCGTGGATGGTCCATTGCCTCACCTCATCCTCCCCCACCGTGAAGAAAGATATGAGATCCAGCGCCTTGATACAGAGGCGCGTGAGCACGTTTATGGCCGGCTCCTCTATTCCGATGTCCTTCAGGAAGGCCTTCCTCTCTTCTTCCGACTCGAGGGCCGCTATCTCGGACTCCACCTTGGCCGAGACCTGCATGGCCTCTATGCCGAGGGGGCAGTATGCGCTCTTCAGCTGTTCGGTCAGGGCGGTATTCTTCACCTCCGTCTCAGAGACGTTCAGGACCAATATCAGGTTCTTGCGTGTCACGAAAGGATAACTCGATATCATCTTCCTTTCGTCGCCATTCAGCTCCAGAAGCCTCAAGGGCGACTCCTTATCGAGGTGGGCCTTCAGCTTCGTCAGTATCTCCCGCTCCTTTATGGCCGCCTCTTCTTTGGTCTGCTTCACCTTCTTGTCGAGCCTCTCCATGCGCTTTTCGATGAAGATGAGGTCATGCAGAATGAGTTCCGAGTTGATAAAATCTATATCCCGCTTCGGGTCGACGGAACCCTCGATATGATATACGGCGTCATCCTTGAAGGCCCTGACGACGTGGCATATGGCGTCCAGTTCATTTATATCCACGAATATCTCGCCTTTTGCGATCGTATCTTTTTCTATTTTTGGGAGCAGCTCGATATCGATCCTCGCCCTCACCTCTTTTTTGGGACGATAGGCTCCGACAAGGTGGTCGAACCTCGGATCCTTTATCTCGACAACGGCCTTGATGGGTTTATTGGAGGCAAGCTCATTCTCCGTAGGTTTGTGGTTTGTGAGAAGCTCGAAGAGCGTCTTCTTTCCTGTCTGCGGCAGTCCTATTATCCCTATCTTCATATCTTTTTTTGGAATGTTAAACGACGGCTTTAAAAGGCTCTAACGGTCTATTCCCGCCTCAAGCCTGCCGAGGAGCTTGTTTATATCGTTCACTATCTGCGCCGGAAGCATCTTGGAGACCTTTATCTCTTCTCTGAGCGACTTCAAGGTCGTTATGTAGCGTTTGATGAGCGCTTCTCTTCTTTTCCGCCTTGCCTCGTCCGGTTCAAGCTCCTCGCGCTGCCTGATGAGCTGTGTAAGGTCCCTCTTGACTTCGCGCGCGTCCATGCCGTCTTCAAGGACCTTCTTCCTTATACCGGCATAGTCCTCGCGGTCTATGACCTTTTTCTTGCTGGCAAGGCGCAGGGTATCGACGGCGTCGAGCGTGGGTATCGAAGCGGCCTCTTTATCATCCTTCGCGCCCGCCTTGAGATATCCGGGTTCTTCCCTCTCCAGAAAATAGTAGGAACGTAAAAGCTTCAATGCCGTCGGCTTCTTTATCCCTATCTCTTTTGATGTATAGGATTCGAATTTCTGATAACCCCAATTCTTATAGAGCTTGTCTTTCCAGACCGTGTAGAGGGCCTGGCCGAGTCCCAGCCAGGAGGCCTTGAAAGACCTGGCGTTCTTCAGGACCATGTAGCGGATCGAATCCGCGTCCATCCCTTCCATCTTCATGTCGAGATTTTCTATTGCCTTTGTCTTCAATTCATTCATACAGGATCTCTGAAATCTATCTTTAAACCTTAGGCGGGCGCTCGGTATTTTTCAGGAAGGCCACTCCTATGTCATATAATCCGTCTCCGGCATCTTCGATCCTTACCACCTTGCCGAAAAGCTTATTGTCCTTTATCAGGGCGTGCGCTTCTATCTCGCGGCATATCTGGCTGGTCCTGTAATCTAGATCGAGCATCACTACGCTGGAAAGCTCCGGGGCCTCTTTCGCTGTGAAGAGTATGCCGGACACGCTCAGGTTCTTCGAATCGGCGTCTACGAGGTCGCTCGCCGAGCCGGCGCCTTTAGCGGCGCTCACCACCTTATAGTGCATCGGCTTCTCATGTCTATATCTGAAAAATTCTCTCCGTTCCTGTCCCGAATACTTATCGGCCATCTTCGCCTCCTTGAGTTGAAACAATCATATTATAAATTAATGGATATTTCAAGAACTTATTAATAGCGTAAGATTATTTTTGTATCGCTAAGAGAATTTACGGGTCCTGCCAGAAATTTTAGGGTGACACGGCCTAAGGCTTTTGGCTGATGGGCGAGTATGGGATGGGGGTGTCCGCCGCTTAAGATTGCATCATAGTAAGCCCGCGCCCCAGTTTTAGATAGTCCTGTTGCAGGCAA
>JAQUQN010000117.1 GCA_028716065.1 Candidatus Omnitrophota bacterium | reverse complement strand
CCTCGCACACGCGCAGCCCCTCACGGGATCTATTAAGATTGGCGTCTATTACGCGGCATACCCGGTCTCTCCTCACGGTCTATGCATCCTCTTTATCGTTTTCGTGGTCGAATAGCCTTTGACAAAAGGTAAACTAAAGACCCTTCCGCCGCGGGATCTTACGAATTTGCTGCCTACTATATCTTCCATCCTCCAGTCGCCGCCTTTTACCAGTATGTCCGGCTCTATCCTTTTTATGAGTTTTGCCGGTGTCTCTTCATCGAAGACCGTGACTAGATCTACAAACCCCAGGGCGGCCAGGACGCGCGCCCTATCAAGGGCTTTATTTATGGGCCTGCCGCTGCCTTTCAATGCCTTGACGGAGCGGTCGCTATTCAGTCCGATCACCAGGATATCCCCCAATCTTTTCGCGTCATGAAGGTATTTGATATGGCCGTAGTGGAGAATATCGAAACAGCCGTTCGTAAAGACTATTCTTTTCCCTTTTGAGCGCAGTGCCTTGACGGCCCGCGATAATGCTGCGCCTTGTTTTATCTTTTCAGTCATCTATTTCTTCGTAACCTCTTCCTCTATGAGCTCGCAGATGATATGGCCTATCAAGATGTGAGCTTCCTGGATACGCGCCGTCTCCTTTGAAGGCACGACTATTGCCACGTCGCATTCGCTTTTCAGTTTTCCGCCGCCCGAACCTGTAAGACAGACCGTCGCCAGCCCCATGGTCTTCGCCTTTTTTATAGCCAGAATGACATTGGCCGAGTTCCCGCTGGTCGATAATCCTATGGCAAGGTCGCCTTTTCTCCCCAGTGCCTCTATCTGCCGCGCAAATGTAACATCGTATCCGTAATCGTTCGCCAGAGCGCTGATAATGGAACTATCCGTCGTGAGCGCTATCGCCGCTAAGGCGGGCCTTTCTTTTTTGAAACGGCCGACCAGTTCAGCGGCAATATGCTGGCTGTCGGCAGCGCTGCCGCCGTTGCCAAAAATGAGTATCTTGCCTCCGGAACGAAGCGTATCCACGGCCATCCTGGCCGCGGAGGCGATATTTTCCGCCTGTTCAGTGGCCAGGGCGTCTTTTACGTGTATGCTTTCGGAAATGAGTTTCTTTATCTTTTCTTTCATATATTACCCGAAGAATATTTTTGCCAGGTCGTACAATTTCATATCGACCGTCTTTAGCGTACCCACGGCCTTCTCTATCGGCTCCTCGACGACATCTTTACCGCTCAGGCTGGCCATGTAACCGAACTTTTTGTTCAATGCCAGCTCCATCGCCTTTATGCCGAAGCGCGTGGCCAGGACCCTGTCGAAGGCGCTGGGAGTGCCGCCCCTCTGAATGTGGCCCAGCACCGTCACGCGCGTCTCGAATTTTGTCCTCTTCTCTATTTCATCGGCAAGCCTTTCGCCTATGCCGCCGAGCCTCACATGGCCGAAGGAGTCAAGCTTCTCTTCCTTGAGGACTACCTGGCCTTCCTTGAATGTCGCGCCTTCGGCGACCACGACGATCGAAAAGCTCTTGCCCCTTGCCTTACGTTTCTGGAGCGCCTCACAGACTGTGTCGAGGTCTATCGGGACCTCAGGGATCAGGATCACATCGGCGCCTGAAGCCAGACCTGAATAAACGGCTATCCAACCGGCATGCCTGCCCATTACTTCAACCACCATTATACGATGATGGCTTTCAGCGGTGGTGTGAAGCCTGTCTATCGCTTCAGTAGCTATATTGACAGCCGTATCGAAGCCGAAGGTGAAGTCCGTGGCCGAAAGGTCATTGTCGATCGTTTTGGGAACGCCCACTATGTTCAGGCCCTTATTCTCCTTTATGAGTTTATTTGCGACTCCCAGCGTGTCCTCTCCGCCTATCGCTATCAACGCGTCAAGTTTCATCTTCTTATAATTCTCTATTACCTTTGCCACCTCCGACCCGTTCTTGTATGGATTGGTCCTTGAGGTTCCCAGGATGGTGCCGCCTTTGGGTAAGATCCCGGCCACTGAATTCAGGTCGAGCTCGATCGTATCATTGCTTATCAGGCCCTTCCACCCGTTTTTTATGCCTATCATTTTTATCTTATTCTGACATGCCACCCTCACGACCGCTCTTATGACCGCGTTCAGGCCCGGGCAGTCACCGCCTCCGGTTAAGACTCCGATCCTTTCCATTTTTACTATCCTCCTTTTGATAATCAGGAATAACTGATTTTAATATTCACCGTATTCTATGCTGCCCCTGAACTGCTGGGGCTTCTGGTCTTTCTTGACCTCCTTCGCAGGTTCTTCCTTGTGGACTATCTTGACGACGTGGACCTTGATATTTATGGGTTCATCGACGCCAAGCATGTCCTGAACGCGCGATTTAACCATGTTCTGTATCTTTTCGGTCATCTCGGGTATGTTCACGTCGGAGAAGAGGGTGACCCTGTTGATTATAGTAATACCCTTTTTACTGGCACGGACATTTGGCCTGAGCTCCTTCACCTCCGGCAGTAATTTCACGGAGCGTTTTATGAAATCCTCGATCGCCGACAGGGATATGGTAACCTGTCCGTCAGGGTTTTCGAACGCTATCGTCTTCTCTCTCTGGATCTTCCCCATCGTTATCTGCATCACCGTGATGCTTATGAATATGATGAGTATACCGGTAATCCCTAAGGCCAGGCGCACATCTTTTGTGGTATAGACCATATTGAATATATCCAGCACCGATTCCGGAGGTACCAGATTGAGTGAAAGCGTTATCAGTATGCCTCCGACCAGCAGAAAGACCAGTGTATAGAAAAATAGAGTCAAACCTCCCAGAAATCTCATATTCCCCTCCTTTTATATTTTTTTCTCGCCTGTACGCGATTTTAACGATACGCCTTCGACGAGCACGTCGACTTCCGACAAAAGCAGACCCGTCATCTTTTCAACCGCGCGCTTGACGTTATCCTGCACTTCATCCGCGATACGCGGTATATCGACCCCGTATTCGACCACTATCGACACGGTAAGCTTCGCGTCGCCGTTAGAGCTATGGATCCTGACGCCCTTGACGCTCGACTTCTTCGTGACCATGTCGTATAACGTCTTTCCTATTCCTCCGCCCATGCGTACCACGCCCTTGACCTCCATGGCTGCTATGGAGGCTATGGCGATTATCACGTCATTGTTGATCCTGACGACTCCCAGGTCTGTCGTCCTGGACCTCTCGCTGAAATTTTGTCCCATAAAACACTCTCCTCCTATTGACTATTCGCCCTTTTCAAAAAGTTTTTCTACGAAATCCGTAGAGAATCTGCCCCTCAAGAACGCCGGATCGGACATGACCTTTTTATGAAACGGTATGGTGGTCTTTATCGGATCGATATGGAACTCTTCGAGCGCTCTTTTAGATATTCCTATGGCCTCGTGCCTATCCCTGCCGTGGCAGATGAGTTTTCCGATCATCGAATCGTAGAATGGCGATATTTCGTATCCGGGATATATATGGGTATCGAGCCTGACGCCGTACCCTCCGGGGAGGTTGAGACTGGTGATCTTTCCGGGCGAGGGCATGAAATCGTTATCGGGGTCCTCGGCGTAAATCCTGCACTCTATGGCGCAGCCGCGGAACCTGACGTCATCCTGTTTATGGCTCAGCTTTTCGCCAAAGGCGACGCGTATCTGTTCTTTCACGAGGTCGATACCCGTTACGGCCTCTGTAACGGGGTGTTCAACCTGGATGCGGGTATTCATCTCCATGAAATAGAATGAGCCGTCCTTATCG
>JAQUQN010000116.1 GCA_028716065.1 Candidatus Omnitrophota bacterium | reverse complement strand
ACATGTATCCTCTTACGGATGACCAGATAAATAATTATTTCAAAAAGGTCTCTTTTTTGGATAAGGCCGGCGGTTTCGATATACAGGGATTAGGCGGTATCTTCATCGACAGGATCGAGGGGTGTTACTATAACGTTGTAGGGCTGCCCCTGGCCAAATTGGCCAAAATTTTCGCCAGGCTCGGCATAGACATCTTCAAGCAGTAAACTTATCGCGTCACCCACGCTCATGACAGCAAAATTTCATACCATGATAATAGGGGCAGGTCCCGCAGGGATCACGGCCGCCATAAGCGCAAAACGTAAAGGCAATAACGTCCTCGTCTGTGAAAAGATGCCGAGGCCCGGCAAGAAGATCCTGATATCGGGTTCCGGCAGATGTAATCTCTCCAACGAAACCCTTGAAGACAGATATTACAATGCCTCTTCACGCCATCTGGTGAGATCGGTACTGGACAGGTTTGGCAAGTCCGATATCGTGCGTTTTTTTGAAGAGCTAGGAGTGCGGCTATATACCGAAAAAGGGCGCGTCTTTCCCGCGACGAACCAGGCCTCATCGGTCCTAAGGGCCCTGGAGATCGAGCTGGAACGCTTGAGAATACCACTTGAGCTGAACTTTAAAGCTGAGCGTATCTTAGAAGATAAAGGGGCTTTCACGGTCGCGTCGTCTGACGGGAAAAGGATCGAGTGTGAAAAGATAGTGGTCGCCGGCGGGGGCATGGCCTATCCGGCGCTCGGATCAGACGGGAATTGTTACAAATTCGCCAAACAGTTCGGCCACAGAATGATCGAGCCGGTGCCCAGCGCCGTTGCCCTTGTCATAAAGGATAGGCTTTGCCACATCCTTCAGGGACAGCGAATACATGCCAGGGCCAGGGCCATCATTGATGGTAAATCTCTGCAGGAAGCTTCGGGAGAACTGCTATTCACCAAATACGGACTTTCCGGCACGGCCATCCTCGATATCAGTGAACCCATATCCATAGCAAAAAATAGACTGTCTTCCAAAGACGTAACTGTCTATATCGACACAGTACCTTTTCTTAGCCAAAAGGAACTGGGCGAGGAGTTGAAGAGAAGGGCGGCAAAAAACCTAAAACGCGAGGAGATTCTCGTAGGTATACTGCCTAATAAGCTGGCCACGGCATTTAAAGATTTGCTTAATGGCCCTGATTCTGATAAAATGGCTTTGAAATTGAAAGAGATGCGTTTTGATGTGACCGGTACCCGCGGCTGGAACGAAGCTGAATTTACGTGCGGCGGCGTCGATACGGAAGATATTAAAGGTGCCTCGTTGGAATCAAAGAAAAAGAGAGGCCTCTATTTTGCGGGTGAGATATTGGATGTTCAGGGCCAAAGAGGCGGCTATAATCTGGCCTGGGCGTGGGCATCGGGTTACGTTGCCGGCCTGACAGAATAATCGACAGGGGGTGGGGTTTTGAAAACTACTAAAAATAATCAGATCGCCAAACCGGACTTTTACAAGGATATGACGGCCAAGGGAATAACGCAGTCATTCAAGGCAAACCTTGAGTATGCCCTGGCAAAGGACCAATACACGGCCACGCCCTATGACGATTACACGGCCCTTGCCATAGCGGTGAGAGACAGGCTTGTCGAGAGGTGGATAGCGACACAGCAAAAATATCACGATGATAACGTAAAGCGCGTCTATTATCTCTCCATGGAATTTCTGATCGGCAGGTTGCTCTCTACGAATATCCTGAACCTGGGCCTGACGGAAGAAGTAAAAAAGGCGCTTACGAATATAGGCTTTAATATCGACGAGCTGGCAGAATATGAACTCGACGCCGGATTGGGGAATGCCGGCCTTGGCCGGTTGGCGGCATGGTTTCTCGATTCCATGGCTACGCTTGGCATACCCGCGCACGGATACGGGATCAGATATGAGTACGGCATCTTTAATCAAAAGATAATCAACGGCTACCAGGTTGAATTTCCGGACGAATGGCTCCGTTTCGGCAACCCGTGGGAATTCGCAAGGCCCGAATACACGGTTAAGGTCAGATTTTACGGCCACATCCGCACCTTCCATGATAGCCAGGGTAAACTGCACATCGAATGGTTCGATACGGATGACGTCCTAGCCGTTCCGTATGATATACCCGTGCCTGGCTATAAAAATGACGTAGTAAACACTCTGCGGCTATGGTCGGCGAAAAGCACCGAAGAATTCGACCTGCGCTATTTCAATGACGGCGATTATGAGCGCGCGGTCTATGGAAAGGTCTTCTCGGAGAATATATCCAAGGTACTCTATCCCAACGATAACATAAGCCACGGCAGAGAGCTCAGGTTAAAACAGGAATATTTCTTTACGGCGGCGTCCATCGCGGATATCCTGCGACGCTTCAAGATGGAGAATGCCGACATCAAGAATTTTCCGGACAAGGCCGCAATCCAGTTAAATGACACGCACCCCGCCATATCGATAGTGGAACTGATGCGGATATTGCTCGACGACGAGAACCTCGACTGGAACACGGCCTGGGACATAACCGTCCGTACCTTCGCATACACAAATCATACGATAATGCCAGAGGCCCTTGAGAGCTGGCCGGTATCGCTTTTAGAGGAGATGCTGCCCAGGCATCTTCAGATAATATATGAGATCAACATGCGTTTTCTGCAGGAAGTCGCCATCAAATTCCCGGGCGATCTCGAAAGGCTCCGGCGCATGTCCATCATAGAAGAGGGTGAACCAAAAAGGATAAGGATGGGGCACCTGTCCGTTGTCGGAAGCCACTCCGTAAACGGCGTCTCCGAGCTCCATTCGCATCTTCTGAAGACGCATCTATTCAAGGATTTTTATGACATATGGCCGAATAAGTTCAACAACAAGACCAACGGTATCACACAGAGAAGATGGTTGAAGAACGCCAACCAGAAACTGTCGGACCTGATAACGGAGGCCATAGGCGATAAGTGGATAACTAACCTCTACGCGATAGAGAAGCTGCTGCCCTTAAAGGATAACGCGTCCTTCAGAGGAAAATGGCAGAAGATAAAGCGTGAAAATAAAGAGAGCCTGGCCGGCTTCATCTATAAGACGACCGGCATAAAGGTCGATCCCGGCTCATTATTCGATATTCAGGTAAAGAGGATCCATGAATACAAGAGACAGCTTCTCTTCTCTTTCTATATAATATCGGAGTATCTCAGGGTCAAGAAGAACCCTTCCGCCGCCTATCTACCCAGGACATTCATATTCAGCGGCAAGGCAGCTCCGGGATATTTCATGGCAAAATTGATCATCAAATTTATAAATTCGGTCTCCGATATAGTGAACAAAGATAAGGACATATCCGATAAGTTGAAGGTCGTCTTCCTGGAAAATTACAGGGTATCCCTGGCCGAGAAGATATTTCCGGCCAGCGAACTGTCGGAACAGATCTCCACCGCCGGGACAGAGGCCTCCGGTACAGGGTGCATGAAGTTCATGGTAAACGGCGCGCTGACCATCGGGACTTTCGACGGGGCGAACATAGAGATCTCCAAGGCCGTGGGCAAGGATAATATCTTCATCTTCGGACTGAAGGCCGAAGAGATACTCCAGATCAAGGCCAAAGGGTATAATCCTCAGGAATATATCGAAAGGTCACCGGCATTGAAGGAAATAATAAACCTCATGAGGTCCAACTTCTTCTCGCATATTGAGCCCGGGATCTTTGAACCTATCATACAGAGCCTGACGACGGTTGACCAGTTTTTCGTATGCGCCGATTTTGACTCTTACTGCGCCATGCAAAACGTCGTCTCC
>JAQUQN010000115.1 GCA_028716065.1 Candidatus Omnitrophota bacterium | reverse complement strand
ACGTTAAACTACAAAATAGTTGGATTTGCTATATTGACAAAGTATATATATTATGATACACTATAAGTGTAAAACGTAAAAAAAGTCAGTTTTTAACATATAGTATAGGATAATAGATAGTGAAAAACAGTTTAAAAAAGTCAAACACAAAACGGGGGTAATCAATGAATGCTTGGCGCATCCGCGATAACGCGGATAAAGACTTATCTATTCGTTCCGAACTCGGTTCCACATCTTTGATAATGGACTGGCAGAGTGCCCGCAACAAGAAGTGGATCCGTGTCATTGCATCTTTTGTTATTATATGCTTCTTACATCAGGATATAATATGGGCTACTGATGGTATACCCGTTTGGTCCAAGGGGCCGAATGGGTCTTTTAGTGTAAAGCCTGCGAATACAGCCAATGGCGATGTCAATATACCCCGTAATATCGCCGAGACCAAGGAAGTCTACACCACCAAGGTTGGCGATAAGACTATCATCAATATCCAGGATGCCCACGCCTCGTTAGGCGCACAATACTCCATAGCCTCCATACTCGATTCTCTGGTAACTAACTATGACCTAAAGCTGGTAGCGGTAGAAGGCTCCTCAGGATACATAGATACGTCGCTCCTGCGTACATTCCCCGTTGAATCCATCCGTAAGAAGACTGCTGAATACCTCATGAAGCAGGGTAAAATGTCAGCCGGCGAGTTCTTCTCCATAACGAGCGAAAAACCGATAGCGTTATACGGCATAGAGAATAAAGGCCAATACTTAGAGAATTTAGACCAATTCCGTAAGATATATGACATTAGTGGCGCCATATCCAAGGACATCAAGAACCTCACCAGCACGATAGATAACCTGAAAGAGAGGGTATACTCCCAGGAACTAAAAGAACTCGATTCTAACTCTGTTTTACACCAGGACGGCAAGATAACCTTCTCCTCACGCTGGAACTACATCACCAATCTTGCCTCAAAACTCCACATAGACTACAAGAAGTACGAAAACCTCACAAAGCTTGTTGAGAGCCTAAAATTAGAGAAGGGTATAAATTTCGAGAAGGCCAATAAGGAGCGGGATATCTTAATAGACGTTCTTAGTAAGAAACTCCCCAAGCACGAACTTGAGCAGTTGGTCCTAAAATCCCTCTCCTTCAAGATGAATAAGATCTCTCAAGGGGAGTATTACCTGTACCTGCAGGAACTCGGCTCAAGGTTCGGCATAGACCCTAAGCCATATGAAAACCTCATCCGTTATACCGATTACATCACATTATACGAATCAATAGACCTGATAGCCATATTCGAGGAGGTTAAGCAGTATGAGGGTGAAGTAAAAGAAAGACTCTTCACCAACCAGTATCAGAGAAAGATACATGACTATTCCAGATTCATCGCTTCAATCAAGGACTTATTCGAGATAAAGCTCACCAATCAGGATGTTGCATTCCTGATCGAGAATCTAAATAACTTCAATAAAGAAGACTTTGCCTTATTTATTAAAGACGCTTCTATTAAGTATAACGTCCTAATAGATACTAATTATGACCTTGACAAGATTTTCGATAATATACCTCTAGCCGTAGACTTCTATAAAACAGCGGATGACCGTAACTCCTACATGCTTGCCAACACAATAAAGAGGATGGATGAGGAAGGCCAATCAGTCGCGGCCTTGATAACAGGCGGTTACCACTCAAAAGGCCTGTCAGAACTCTTAAAACAAAAACAGACCTCATATCTCGTGATACTGCCTAAGTTCGATGCGTCAAAGGGTGAAAGGCCCTACGTCGCAATACTTACCAATAAGAAAGAACCGTATGAGGGGCTGCTCCAATCAGGCCAGTATTATCTCGCCGCTACCAGCTACTTTCCGACAACGGAGAGCTTCAAGAACCATGCTAATATAATGGCATATCTTCAGGAAGTAATTTTCGTCGCTGTTGCCACTGCGAAACTAGAAGGCAGGGATGCAGAAAGCGTCAAGAATATCTGGCTTGATGCTTATGAAAGCCAGCAGAATAATTTATTGGGCGGCAAGAAAAACGGTTTTGTGGACAGGAAGGGCCTTGAGGATTTATTCAGCAGATTTGATGTTGAGGTTATAAAAGACGGCTCTAAGCGATTCGCGGTTGTTTCAATAGAAGATAATTACGTGAAAGTAGTGGAAGAGGGCGATGCGATCGCGGTAAAAGAAACTCCGGCCGCGGAAATTGCGAAATTTAAACGCGCCAGGGAAATATTACAACCGAAGAGAGCCGAACAACCGGACGCGTTTAAAAAGATAGAAGAGCGCCTTACGCGTTTAGAGACCGCGCAGATTATGGAAGATATAGACAGGATCATAGAAAAAGTAAAAGGTAATGTTACCGATGATAATGTCAAAGACGCCATCAGGTGGTTTTGCAAGATAAAAGGCATATCTGCGCCGGAAGAGAATATAAATGAGATTGCGAAGGTTGTAAAAGTTGAAGTGGAAAAGAGGAAAGAAATTTCAGGCTTTCCTGTCGAAGAAAAAGTTGAAGAAGGGCAGGAGATTTCAGGGCTTCCACCGGAAGAAGGAGTCGCTCCAGCGCCTATAATGCCGGCTCAGATAGAAAAGGTAAAAGAGAAAGCCGCTAAACCTGAGATTACGAAACCAAAACTTCCAAGGATACCCCCATCGGTTATAAGCATCATCATAGGAGCTTTCTTCACGGCTTATGTCATCGTAAATCTTGCCGCCCTCTTTACGGGCGCGGGCCCAGCGACAGGCCCAATCCAGCAGGCGGGGTTCGGAACAGGCATGGTATTCGTCACTACCTTTATAGTGATACTTACAGTCGCTTTACCGGCATTCATTGTAAGCGACATTATAAGAGGTAAGAGAAGCGATATTTTAAGCAGGAGAGGATTCGGCAAGAAGGCTCTTATCGTTGCCGGTGTATGCCTGCCCGTGTCGGCCTTAACCACAGGCTGGATATTACGCCGTTATTTTAATTCCTTTGACCCAGCCACTTTTAATAAGGTAAGCGGCGCAATAGACAAGACGCTGGAATATACCGATAAGACGAGGACCGCCGAGGAAAAGACGCGCGCGAAGGACCTGCTCCTTCTGACGGCGGCCATGGAATCGGGTTTTGACGAAAATAACCTTGTTCAAAGAGAGGGCGGCCGCGGACGGGGCTTTTTTCAGATGGAGCCGGAAGTAGCGATAGATGTCATCAAAAATTCCACCAGGATCGGCATATACGATATCCTGAGAAAATTAGGATGGGAAGATTCCGAGATAGCGAAATTAGAGGATAAAACTTTTATAGAGGAAAAACTTGTCAGTGACCCCGTATTTGCGGCCCTTCTGGCGAGATGCATGTATTTGAGGCTAAAGGATGGCCTGCCGAGGTCATATTTGGGGAGTTATTATTATTGGTATCTTAATTATTATAAGGGAGGGGAATTCAGGTTCCATCAGTATGTAAGGGCCCAGGAGCGGTTAACGAAGACGCGCGAAAAAGAAATCGAACACCCGACCGCAGCCGCCGCGATCGGCGGACTGCTCGGAAGGATCCTGGCCGGCAGAGCGCCCGCGAAGCCCGAAGTCCCGCAAGCGCCTGAGGTTCCGGTTCGTCCTTCAGTTCCGGTCACGGAAGTGCCTCTCGTTTCCGTTTATAACGCCACTTACGGATATGTTAAAGAAACCGGCACTTGGAGAGATTACACCATCCCGGTCGGCAGCGGCACGATTACCAAAAAAGGCGTTTTATTGGATAATGAGGCGGCCGGTAAATATCTCAAAGATGTAGGCGACCTGCTCGGACCCATATTCAAGGCAA
>JAQUQN010000114.1 GCA_028716065.1 Candidatus Omnitrophota bacterium | reverse complement strand
TTGGCTACCACATACATGTCAAGCCTTGGTAAGGTTCCACGCGTAGCGTCGTATTAAACCACATGCTCCACCGCTTGTGCGGGTCCCCGTCAATTCCTTTGAGTTTCAACGTTGCCGCCGTACTCCCCAGGTGGGGCACTTAATGTGTTAACTGCGGCACAGCCCCTTTAAGGAACTACACCTAGTGCCCATCGTTTACGGCTAGGACTACCAGAGTATCTAATTCTGTTTGCTCCCCTAGCTTTCGTATTTCAGCGTCAGTTGCGGACCAGAGAACCGCTTTCGCCACTGGTGTTCCTCCCGATCTCTACAGATTTCACCCTTACACCGGGAATTCCGTTCTCCTCTCCCGCACTCAAGACAAACAGTTTCAGGCGCAGTTCCTTGGTTGAGCCAAGGGCTTTCACACCTGACTTGTTCGCCCGCCTACATACCCTTTACACCCAGTAAATCCGAGTAACGCTTGCCACCTCCGTATTACCGCGGCTGCTGGCACGGAGTTAGCCGTGGCTTCCTCTGGGAGTACCGTCAAATTCCGATCGTATTAGGACCGGAACATTCATCCCCCCTGACAGGACTTTACAACCCGAAGGCCTTCATCGTCCACGCGGCGTCGCATAGTCAGGCTTTCGCCCATTGCTAAAGATCCTCGACTGCAGCCTCCCGTAGGAGTCTGGGCAGTGTCTCAGTCCCAATGTGGCTGACCACCCTCTCAGGCCAGCTACCCGTCAATAGCCTTGGTGGGCCGTTACCCCGCCAACTAGCTGATAGGACACGGGCTTATCATGAGGCGAGAAGCCTTTCGGTCCTCCCCTTTAACCTCAACCCGATGCCGGGTCGTGGTCTTATCTGGTATTAGCCCGCCTTTCGGCAGGTTATTCCAAACCTCTAGGTAAATTACCCATGTATTCCTCACCCTTTTGCCACTATTCAGCGTCACTGACTATCCATTGCTGAATAATCAGAAACACAAAATCGTTCGACTTGCATGCCTAATCCACGCCGCCAGCGTTCACTCTGAGCCAGGATCAAACTCTCCAGTTAAAATGGAAAATTACGATCCGACTCTATTCATATTTCGGCTATTTTCAAAGAACAAAATAAAAAAGACATCGTAGAGACGATGTCTTTGATATGCCATCTCTATTTGTTAAATGTTACCCGGTACTGTCAATTATTTTTATCAAAATAATCGCTCCCTCGGTACATTTTTACCAATCAACAGAGCTGAGTGATAATAACATAGTCGCTATTTCTTGTCAAGCGATTTTTTGTATATTATTATATTATAAAATTTTGTCTTTCCCAGCTTAATCGAATGGGGGCCCGGGGCAATACGATACTGAAAATCGGCTATTTTTTTACCCTGTATCTCGATGGCCCCCTGCTCTACAAGACGGCGGAATTCACCCTTGCTTTTTACCGCCTTTAAGGCAAGGGCGGTATCCGAGACCAACATGCCTTCAGGGTCACCCGTTTCAATCTTTACCGGTTTCAGGCCGGTGAAAGGGTCCTGTTTCTGGAAGGTCTTTTCAAAATGGGCCTTTGCCTCTTCCGCCTCCTTCTCGCCGCAATACTGCCTTACTATCTCTTTCGCAAGGCCCTTCTTGGTCTCCATGGGATGCGCGCCCTTGATGGATTGAAGGTCGAGGTCAGTCAGGAGCTCATAATAAGTAGACATCATCTTGTCGGAGATGGACATCAGTTTTCCGAAAATTTCCTGTGGCGGTTCGTTTATGCCTATATAATTCCCAAGCGACTTGCTCATCTTCTGGACGCCATCCAGACCGACAAGGATCGGCATGCTTATAACAATTTGTGACTTTTGGCCGTACCTTTCCTGAATGTCCCTCCCCATAAGCATATTAAATTTCTGGTCTGTGCCGCCTATCTCTATATCGGCATGAAGCGCCACTGAATCATAACCCTGAAAGAGCGGATAAAGGAATTCCGAGAAAGAAATGTTGTCACCCTTCTTGTATCTTTTTAAAAAATCGTCCCTTTCCAGAATG
This sequence comes from Candidatus Omnitrophota bacterium, assembly GCA_028716065.1. GTDB lineage: Bacteria > Omnitrophota > Gorgyraeia > 2-01-FULL-45-10 > 2-01-FULL-45-10 > JAQUQN01. The sequence continues at coordinate 1,820 of JAQUQN010000114.1, read as the reverse complement.
CGGGCGACCGTCTGCTTCGAGGCAAGCTCGATAAGCTCCTCTATGGTCATCCTGCCGAACCACTCGCTGTTAAATTTGATCTGGGCCTTCTGCAGTTGGCCAAATTCCGCCTTTGGAATAAGTTTCTCCATGGTTATATCAAGAATCTTTGACACCTGCCGCTCGTACGTCCTTGCGTTAGTGAGAATCTCTTCCCTGGTCAGCATCTTCCTCGTCTTGGATACGCCTGTGGGGTCCCCTATCATCGCCGTGTAATCGCCTATCAGGAATATAACCTTATGCCCCAGGTCCTGAAAATGGCGAAGCTTTCGGAGCAGCACTGTGTGGCCAAGGTGTATATCGGGCGCGGTCGGGTCGAAACCGGCCTTAATGATCAGGGGCCGCTTCTCTTCCATCGAGGCCCATATCTTGGCCGCCAATTCCCTGACAGAAGGCAATATCTCTATCGTCCCCCGCTCAATCAACTCTATCTGCTTCTCTACGTTAATCATATCTGCTGTATTTTATCATTTTGCCTTAAATTTCTCAAGTAAAGAATTGACAGGGGATATTATAAGTGCTATAGTTTTAGACGGGGGAAAAATACGATGAAAAAGTCCAGCGATGCGGAACGCGAGGCCATTGAACAGGTTGCGAACCTTATGGGGGCGGCCGCAAGGACGGCACCAAAAACATGCGGTATAGATAATATACTGGTCGTTATCCTCGGGCGCGATGAGATAAAAAAACTTGTCCCAAAGATGATCGAGATCTCCATGCGCGAGAAAAGAAAAAGCTTCGACCGGGATGCCCATAGTACCGACGGAATAGGCGCCTGCGTTGTCATAGGCGCCAAGGCAAATCCGGCAGGGCTTGATTGCGGATATTGCGGATTTAAGAACTGCGCGGAATTAAGATTGAAGGGCGGCATCTGCGCCTATAATTCAATGGACCTAGGGATCGCTCTTTCATCGGCGGCAGGAATCGCCTCGAATTTCCATATCGATAACCGGCTTATGTTTTCCATCGGGAAGGCCGCTATGGAGCTTGGATTATTCGGAAAAGAAGTAAGGCAGGCCATCGGCATACCTCTAAGCATCACAGGAAAAAGTCCCTTTTTCGACCGAACCTAATAACCCAATTACCTAATTACCTAATAACTCTAAACTTCCCTATTACTCAGCGCGATCTTCTTCTGCTCTACGTCGACTTTAAGCACTCTTACCTTTATCTTCTGGCCTACCTTATAAAGCGTATCGAGTTTTGCCGCAGAATCCTGCCTGAGTTCACTTATATGCACAAGCCCCTCAAGGTCAGGCCTCAATTCGACAAAGATGCCGAAGTTAACTATCTTTGTAACCTCGCCTTCCATGCTTAAACCCGTTGGAAACTCATTTGCTATAGAAGGCCATGGGTCAGGCGTAAGCTGCTTTAGCCCAAGAGAGATCTTGCGGGTTGATTTGTCCACCGAAAGGACAACCGCCTCTATCTCATCGCCCTTCTTAATAACCTCTTTCGGATGGATTATCTTTTTCGTCCATGAGATATCGGACACGTGGACCAGCCCATCCAGCCCCTCTTCGAGCTCAACAAACGCGCCATAATCGACAAGGTTCCTCACCCTGCCTTTTATCCTTGAACCGACCGGATATTTGGCCTCGATATCGCCCCACGGGTCCTGTTCAAGCTGTTTTATGCCAAGGGATATCCTTTGATTCTGCCTGTCTATATCAAGGACCACCACTTCTATTTCGTCGTCCACTTTAAGCAGCTCGCTTGGGTGGCTTATCTTCTTTTTCCATGACATCTCCGAGATGTGAACCAGCCCTTCAACACCCTTT
>JAQUQN010000113.1 GCA_028716065.1 Candidatus Omnitrophota bacterium | reverse complement strand
TCGTGTTCTAAGCAGCTTAAATCACAGGCGCTCGAAACTCTGAGCTCCCTTACCTAACTAGGAGGAGGAAGAAATGGACAGTAAGGCAATTGCGACAATAGAGGATCTTAAGTTCGACAGCAAGGCAACGCTATCGAACGATCAGAAAAAAGCGTTCGTCCATATTATCGAGGAAGAGTTCCGGAATAAGGGAACGCTCTACTCGAGACAGTTGGCCGAAAGAAAGGAACAGCTTCTTGACGAATACCGCCAGAAGGTCGGCTATGACAAGCTCAGAGCCGATATAGAAACCGCCAAAGCCAGGCTCGACCAGGCAAATGAGGCTCTGGGGGCCGTAGGTCTTGAAGAAGACGGCACCATAAAGAACTATCAGAGCTACGAGCTCAAGAGAATAGCTCCCTCGGCCCGTAAGGGATATGAGCGCGTAAAAAACCTCATGGAAGCTGTCGAAGAAGACTCCGACGGCCAGACAAAGAAGGCCAAGATCATAGCATGCATCTGGCTTGCCAGGACGTACGCGGATGCCTGCGTCATTCTCAAGGATGTCCTGGGCAATAAGCTCATTCCGCCTATCGACAAGAAGGATTTAAAATAACATTGGCGAACGGGAGATTGATAGAGGCACCTACGTGACCCCTGTCCCGCTTTATTTACCGTAAAAAGCGAATAAAGTGCTCGGTGGGCCTCAAAGGACAGATAAACAATAGGCCCCTTGGCCTGCATTGGCCCAATCTCCTGTTTACCGCTAACCAAGAAAGGAAATCCATGGAAGACCTAAGAATAGAAGTCAGTCGTATGCATAAGCTCGATGGAACTGGCGCGACAAAAGCCTTCTGCGACATATCCGTAGCAGACAGCTTCATGATTCGCGGCCTTCGCATAATAGAGGGCAGAGACGGGCTGTTTGTATCCATGCCCCGAGAGGAAGGCAAAGACGGCAAATGGTATAACACGGTCATACCGTTAAAGCGCGACGTAAAGGACCATATCGAGCGCATAGTCCTGGAAGCTTACGGCTCATGAAGCTTTCCGAATTCAGCGACAGCCTGTTCAGGCAGATATCAAGAGAAGAAAAGGACCTGGAACTGCCGGTGGTTAAAGCGTTCGTAATGGTGCGATGTAACCGCGGCAAACAAATCGTAATCCATAAATGGGAGTACACAAAGAACGATGCTAATTTCCAAAGGCAACCGTCAGGCTTATCCGGAACTTAGAGGGGACATCCGGACTATAAGATATCCGGCATATATAGAGGCTAAGATCGATGGCGAGCTTAACTGGTTTAAGCCGGATAATAAGTGCCTCATAAATAAATCCGGGAAGATTCGCTCCTCTTTCCCCATTACGAAAGAATTATCTCATATAAAGCATAGGCTCCTTGGAGAGCTATATTGGGGAGACGGCAAGGCCGGAGCTCTTTACGAATTCCTTAAGCATCAGACAGATGACGAGTTAAAGTTCATGGTCTTCGATGTCGATATGCCGGGAACGTATCTCGACAGAAGGCTCTGGCTTATTGAGCACATCTCCCCTACGCCGCACGTCAGGATAGTAGACGCGTCAAGGGCATTAACAAAAGACGATATAGAACCTAACTATGATTATTATGTGCACGGCTTGCACTATGAAGGTATTGTCGTAAAATCCGGCGATTCCCGCCTCATTATGGGCGTGTGCCCATGGGTCAAGATGAAAAATAAAGAGACGTCGGATCTTCCTGTGGCCTATATAGACCCTACGCAAGAGAGAATTGACGTATGGGTCCAGCTTTCCGACGATAACCGCATAGGGAAAATGTGCGGCGTCAAGGTTATGAACAAGATCAAGGCAACGCTTAAGATAGGCGACATCGTAGAAATCGAACATCAGGGAATATTAAGTCAGGGTGGACTTCGTCATCCAACCTTTATCCGTAAACGCGAAGATAAAAGTATTCCTATTTAGAGGAGAAGAAAATGCGCGTCAGCAAAGTAACCAACGAACATTTAAAGGAAGTGAGGCAGCAGGTAATCAATCAAGGCTGCACGCCTGATTCCTTCAACATACAGAAATATCTTAAATCCGAAGGAATCGAGCTTGACGATAGCACCATACGAGGCCGGTTCTCTGCCATGGGCGAGCCTCTGTCCGGAGAGAAGGACATTATAAGGGCCAAGGTAACGCCCTTATTCGAAATAGGTGACACGGTAGAGAGCGATTCCAACAACTATAAGGTCACCAAAAGAGGCTGGCAGGGCGAGATCATCGAAATAAAGTCGAACACGATCATGGTCAAAGGCCCCGGGCTTACGAACGCCGTAGAAGTTCCGATGGCTCATTTCAAAAGAATAGCCCCGAAGAAGCAGGCGTTCGAAGTGCCACAGGAATTAAAGGACAAGATACCGGAGGCCGAGATGTTCTCCAATTATGTCGAGCGTGATATCGATAAGAGACTTGCCCTGGCACTCGACATCGGCAAATTCCCCATTGCACAGGGCAAGCAAGGAACCGGCAAGACCTATTCATTCATGTACTATTCCTTTAAGCGAGGTCTCCCCTTCTTTCTCTATTCGATGTATGAGGATTTCAGGCTGACAAAGCTCTTTGGGGACAAGACCATCGTCGGAGGAACCATAAAGTTTCAGGAATCCGAATTCATAAAGGCAATCCAGAATCCGTCCGTGATCCTATTCGATGAGATAAATGCTCTTTCCAATGCCAACACCTTTGACTTTCATGCCCTGCTGGCAAACCGCGAGCTCTTTATCAAAGACGCCGATGACGGAAAAGGCAAAGTATTTAAGCTGCATAAAAATTGCAGGATAGGTTTTGCCCAGAATCCTAAGAGCGCCAAGTATATTGGCGGTAACATCAAGGCAAGTAATTTCCTCGGCAGGTGCGTATTCCTCACCTTTCCCGAATTCAAGGAGGATGAAATACGGAAAGCTCTTGAGAAGAAATATCCGCAAATGGACAAAAGTGACCGTGATAATTTCATAAAGTTCTATATCGCCATCTGTCAGTGTATAGACGACGCTCACCTTCCTGTCGATATTTCGATAAGACAGCTTAACAACGTCATAGACCTGTGGCTTGGCGGGGCTGATTTAAAGGATGCCATAGATGATGGTCTTGCTTCTATCCTGGAGGCAGTCAGCCAGCCCAAGTCAAAAGAATCTTTCTTGAGAATCGCGCAGGCCGTATGGAAGGATCTCATGCCGAAGACCATGGCCAATTATTTAAGTCTTATGATGAGGAGACGATAGTTTGAGCTTACGAACCTATGAAATCATAACCAAATATATCGGCAAGGATTCCGGCGTAAGGGTGGTATTGGAGCCCAATGCCGTGCCTACCTGCAATATCAAGGAGAAGCTCATTACCCTTCCGTCAAACATCAAGGAAGAGAACGTCTTTGCGGCCTTGGCCGAAGCCATGCATGAGGCGGGCCATATACGCATGACTACCAAAGAGATATCCAAGATACCGGATGACGAGTTCGAACATTCGGTTCTTAACGCCATCGAGGATATCCGAATCGACCGGGAGAACTTTAAGATATTACCCAACATCAGGGAATTTTACCGCGAGGAAATGAAGATGTTGGATAAGAACAGGAAGGATTCTCAGGACATACCTCTTGCCGCAAGAATACTGTGCGACATCATAATGAATCTTGAGGGCTTTTCCGAGTTCTGCACCAATTCTCCCGACGTCTGGACGATTATCAACAAGCATAAGCTAATGCATAAGTCGGAAAGCCTGATCTGGTATCTCAACAGGCAAGATTACGACCAGGCGCGTGATGTCTTAAAAGAGATATGCAAGGTACTTCGCGACGAGGATAAAAAGCGTAATAAATCTCAG
>JAQUQN010000112.1 GCA_028716065.1 Candidatus Omnitrophota bacterium | reverse complement strand
CCGTATCGTCATATAAATATTCATCCGTCAAATTCCCGGTTAAATCATAGAGAGAATGCCTCGTCATCACCTCTGAAACGTTATAGACGAACTCCTCTTTAAGGGTAATGCCATCATCCCAATAGACGCTCTTCTCGCGCATCGTCCAGCCATTGGTCGTGGTATCGAGGTTCTGCATCTGGTTGTGATGGTCATATACGTAGCGGAACCTTCTCTGGCCTGCGATTACGGCGCTTCTTATGGGGCTGTCCGGAATGGGGTCGTATATCCCGATATAATCACAGATGGTAACCTGGTCCAAATCCCAGTCATACGTGCTGTAAGTTCCCGTAGACGCGGTATATAAAAGCGACGTCCTGCCGTAGTATTCTCCGGGAAAAGGCGCCTCATTTAGATACTCATAGATATCGCCATTATCTTTGTATACGCGCTTCAGGAGATAATCCGTGGGTGAGTTCCAATAGTAATATTCATAGCTTTCGGCAAGCGCGGTGCCCGCCAGCATTAAAAGTAATACTACTGTAATCACTACTTTGATTGTCTTCATGGCCATCACCTTTTTGGTTAAATAAAAAACCTGGTCACCGTTCGAAATTTCGGCAACCAGGCTGTCTATTTTTAATTTAGACCCTTGGTTTTGCGCCTCCGCCTCACGGCGGGTTTGCCTTTTCGTTTTCTTATATATTCTTCTGTATATAATATACCATACTAAATAACGAACGGCAAGGCGTAACAACTAACTTTTTTATAGCTTAACTTATCTCTTTTTTAACGCTCTTGTAAGCCCTTCTTTTGCTGTTTCAAGTTCTTTTTTTGGATCTGCGTTCAGTAATATCACCTTCTGTATCGCTTCATCCACGAATTTTGTATTAGCATCCCAGTCCGCTACGGACGGAGGGCCCTTGGAATCTTTTGCCTGGGCAACGAGCACTTTTTTAAACTGCGGCTCCATCTTGAGTATATCCCATGACTTTAAACTAGGCGGCAGATATGTATCCTGTTTTGTCAGGGCGGCCTCATAGAGCCTTTCCTGTGTCTCCGGTTTGAAGAGAAATTTGATGAATTCCCAGGCGGCCTGTTTATTATTCGATTGCGAGAATATCCCCATCATCCTTCCACCTATGAAAGCCGTCATCTTACCCGACGGCCCCTTCGGCAGCGTGGATATGGCCCACTTGCCCGCTATTTCCGGAGCGGATAACCTGAGGCCGTCGATCTTCCAGTTACCCGAAATGGCTATCGGAAAATCTCCGGTCCTCATCCCCTGTTCAAGCGGTATCTTTGTCTTGGGAACGTTATATTTTGTGTATAATCCTGCGAAGAATTTGAGGGCTGTCACTGCGGCTTCGGAATCTATAATGACATTTGTGTAGTCCTTATTGTAATAATCCCCGCCCGCCTGCCACAGAAACGGCGAGTACCCTATCCAACTCATGGAACCCCAATCGAATATCATCCCTTTACTGGATTTATTAAGCTCCGTGAGGAGGGCCGTCAACTCATCCCATGTCTTCGGCGGATCGGGTACTATGTCATTGCGGTAATAGAGCACGTACTCGGTCATGTCAAAAGGTATTCCATATATCTTGCCTTTATATTCTATGGAATTCCAGAGCCCGGAAAAAACCGATCTCTCTATGTCCCTGACCTCATCCGGATAAGCCTGCCTCAGGTCCACCATCGCGCCCAGCTCGCCGAATTCGCTGCCCCAGGTAAGCCCCAGCGTCCCGATATCCGGCGCAACACCTCCGGCTATCGAGGTCAGATACTTGGAATGGGCATCACCCCATGATATGGCCTCACAGGCCACTTTAATGTTGGTAGTCTTATAAAATTCCCTGGCCAGTTCTCTTATCGTCATGGCTTCGCCTTCGGAACCTATGAGCCACATAACGATCTCGGTTTCTTTCTTCCCTCCTGCCCGTTCCGTCGCTGCCGTATTATCTCCGCATCCCGCGATAAGGCCGGAAATAAAAATCCCCAAAACCCACAACCCAATACCCTTTACCCTGTACCCTATATCCATTACCCTTTTTATTTTTCTCCTATCATATCCTCGCGAACACCTGTTGCATGACGAGCGCCGCCGCGCCGCACGCGATGGAATCCTCACCCAGGCTCGTAGGAGCGATCCTGGCTACCTTAAGCGACTCCTCATACGCCCATCTCTTTATGCTCGACTTCACGGCATCCATGAATATGTCGCCCGCGCGCTCTATGCCCCTGCCGATGATGACAGCGTCGGGATTGAAGAGATTCACGAGATACGCGATTTTTGCGCCCAGATATTCTCCGGCATCGGTAAGCAAAGTCTTCGCGACTTTATCTCCGACCCTGGATGAATCTATTACCATGTTAAAAGTTATATCATCCGCCTTGCCTTTGGCCAAAACCATTATCTTTGAATCAATATCTTTATTCTGTTTAAAATACGCTTTTGCCCTGGCGGCTATGCCCAGGTCTATACCTCTTGAACGCAGGCAACATCCGTAATCGTATTTGGCCCAGCAATTTTTCTCACCGTCGCCCGGCGGAGGATTTAAATTAAGCTCGCCCGCGCTTTTTGAGGCGCCGTAATAGAGCTCTCCGTTCAGTATGAGGCCGCAGCTCGAATCCGAGCAGATGTACAATATATTCTCCGCCTCCGTCTCAAGTCCCAGCCCTATCCATTTCTCGCCAAGCGCGCCTGCTGTAGCGTCATGTTCCACGAGGGTAGGTAGTTCGAAATTTCTTTCCAGCATGGACTGCATCGCCGTATAACTTAACGTGTCTCCGTTCTCCACGGCGTATCTCACCGTGCCCTTGTACCTGTCAAGCACGCCCCATATGCCTATACCTATGCCTTTGATCTTGTCGCGCGGTATCTTTGATTTAGACAGGAGTTCTCCTGTTATGGCAACAACCTTATCGACGAACTTCTCCTGGGGCTGGACCTCCTTCTTAAGTTTCGCCTTGGAGATGATCTTACCGTTCACATCCACCATGACGGCTATTATAGCGGCGTCTTCCGTGATATGAGGCGCTCCGAGGTCTATGCCTATGGCATATCCGTACTTCTGGTTCAATTCCAGAAGTTCAGGCCTGCGTCCGCCGGTTGAGACATCGAGCCCCTTTTCGGCCACCAGGCCCTTCGATATGTAATCGTCGATATAATTTGAGATCGTTACGATATTGAGGTGGGTAATCCTTGAGATTTCCGCTCTTGAGGCTTGCCTCGACCTTCGTATGATGTCGAGTATGGCTAAATTTCTGCGTTCTTTTTCGGTAAAGCGCTCAGACCTTAAGGCCTGCTCCCGAAAAGCCATAGTCACCTCCAATTTTATTTTTTCTACCAGCTCGATTCTATATAAATGACTCCGAACGTCCTCATGCCCTTGAAACCGCCTTTCATCAGCGCCCAGTTCGAGACATACCTTATCCTGCACCACGTCAAAAACTTATCTTTCGGAGTCAGTTTAAGCATCGGCTTGAAGTATTTCCACAGGAAAAATAGAAATGCCGCCGCCCATATCGGCAGCCACATCGTCAGGTTCTGCGTCATGAGGGTCTGTATGAGATTTATGACGAACGCCAGCCCGAAAAGGTGCATGAAGTGAAAATCACCGATATATATTATGCCCTTCATGGGAAATGGCACTACGAACGTGATGTAGTTCGGCGTGTACTGGAATTGTATCTCCATGACATTTTTGGCATGTTTCAATACAGCCAGCGGATGGCCGAATCCGTATCCGAAAAGCTGCTTGCAATAGGCCTGTAATGTCACCCTGTGCATGTGGTCCACGACTGCCGAAGGTTTATAATATAATTTAAACCCCGCCTTCAGGATCCTGAGAGAAAAATCGACGTCCTCGCTGGTTATCTCGTGCCAGA
>JAQUQN010000111.1 GCA_028716065.1 Candidatus Omnitrophota bacterium | reverse complement strand
TTTTATGTTGTCAGCATTTGATTTTTGCCAGGTGTTTTAAGAGGCCTCCTAGCAACCTCTACATGCCGCCCTTATCGTGCTTACCTGAGTCGAATCCATTCACCCCCAAATTTACGGAGTAAATTTGATATTGAAGTGCCGTTAAGCAATGCGACCAACGGGAGCATTGTAGGCACTGAAATACCTTAATTTTGCGAAGCAAAATTGAACAATCCGACCTATCTGCGTTTCAAAGAACGTCTCAATTCGCGCCGGCTCTCGCGATCGCGTATTGCCTCGCGTTTATCATACTGCTTTTTACCCTTAGCCAGAGCCACTTCAAGTTTGGCAATACCCTGTTTAAAGTAGAGTTTGAGCGGGATCAGGGTGAGGTGTTTGGCCGAAAGCTGCGCGCCAAGCCGCCTGATCTGACTTTTATGCAGAAGTAATTTCCTGGGCCTTAAGGGGTCCACGTTCGCTAAGTTGCCGAATTCATAGGGTGATACATGCATATTATACAGAAAGACCTCGTTTCCGTCAAGCCTGGCGAAACTGTCCTTTAAACTGGCCTGTCCTGTCCGTAGCGACTTGACCTCGGTGCCTTTGAGGGCTATGCCGGCTTCAAAAGTTTCGATTATGGCGTAATTATAGCGGGCCTGCCTGTTCGTTGCTATTACTTTATCTGTCATTTATGCTACATATATCATAATTTTATTATAAAGGCAAGCGTGATTGACACCCCGATTATTTTAGGGTATACTAAATAATCTTATGGGCGGACGTGGCGGAACTGGCATACGCGTACGGCTCAGGACCGTATGGGGCAACCCTTAAGAGTTCAACTCTCTTCGTCCGCACCAGATTGGTTAGCGGAGGAAAGTTCTCCCGCCTAAACCAGACATAAAACTATTCATGGCGGGATCCCGCCATGGGTTGTATAAAGTGTGGCATAGGCGGGAAACTCTCTTCGTCCGCACCATCCTGCTTCGCTCAAAGCTTTTTGGCTTTGAGCTTCGCAGAGATTATGGTAAGCAGGATGCCTCTGCGAAGTTCTCCTTCGCTAAAGCTTCGGAGAAACCTCTGCAGAGCCTTGGCGAAGCAGGGCCCTACCTCACTTTGCGAGTTGAAGGGCGAAGCTGGGCAATATATTAATGCACTTAAAAAAAATATTCATATTCATATCTATAGCCTTACTTCTAGCAGGTTGCGCCACGCAGGGGATTTATCTCAAATTAGACCCGTCTTTAAACAGAGATATCAAGACATTCGCAGGAATCCAATATGTGCCGTTAGTAAAAATGTGCGATGTCTATGATATAAAGTGTGATTGGGATATTTACACGAGGACGGCTGTGCTCAAGAAGAACGGCAGCATAGTCCTCCGTACCGGAAGTCCTAACATACTCGTTAACGGTTCTGAAAAAAGGATGTCCGCTGCGGCGCTCCTTAACGGAGGCGTGGCATTCGTTCCGTTATCTTTTGTCAGGACATACCTGGGCTACATAACGGCAGAACCTTCTCGTGAAAGGGCGAAGATCAGTCAGCGCGCGCCTGCAATGACCGCCCCGAGGCAATTTGAGATAAAGACGATCGTAGTAGATGCCGGCCACGGCGGCAAGGATGCGGGAGCCGTGGGCAGAAGATTAAGATTGAAGGAAAAGAACCTGGCGTTATCGGCAGCCAAAAAACTGAAGAAGTTGCTTGAGGCCGAAGGGATAAAGGTCATCCTCACCAGGGACGATGATACTTTTATATCTCTGCCGAGAAGGGCACGCATTGCGAATGAAAGTAATGCCGACCTTTTCGTGAGTGTCCATATAAATGCTTCGAAGTCGAGGGTCATGAGAGGCTTCGAATGCTATTATCTCTCTGACGCTACCGATGATCAGGCCAGGGCGCTCGAGGCGGTGGAGAACGCATCCTTGAAGCTGAGCGATGACGCAGCCCTCGAACATTCGAAGGGCCTCGATGCCACACTCTGGGACATGGCCTTAAGCGAAAACAGGCGAGAGTCGGCGGAACTGGCCAGCCGCATATGCGCTTCTGTCGATTCGAGCCTCATGATGAAGAATAGAGGTATAAAAACGGCCAGATTTTACGTGCTTAAATATACCAGGATGCCTTCGGTCCTGGTAGAGATAGGCTACATAAGCAACAAATACGAAGAGATGAAGTTGAAAGACCCCAAGTATGTAGACAGGATGGCCGAGGCCGTGGCACGGGGCATATTGGTCTATAAAGATAAATACGAAAAGACGGAAGGATTTACCAGCATATGACGGATCCGAGGCCGGTAGGTATATTTGATTCCGGGGTAGGCGGTCTTACGGTAGTGAGGCAGGTCCTGGACCTGTCGCCGAAAGAGAATATCGTCTATTTCGGCGATACGGCAAGGGTACCTTACGGGACCAAGTCCAAGGAGACGGTGACGAGATTTTCCGTGGAGAATGTGGAATTTCTCATGAAGCACAATGTAAAGATGGTGGTGGTGGCCTGTAATACGGCTTCATCCTTAAGCCTCAGTTTCTTGAAAAGGTGTTTCAGGGTGCCCATCATAGGAGTGATAGAACCCGGAGCCAAAGCGGCAATAAGGTCGACAAGAAACGGTAAGATAGGCGTAATAGGAACCAGCGCCACCATATCTTCCGGAGCCTATGAAAAGATCGTAAAGAAGTTAAGGCCCAGAGCCTCTTTGACCAGCCGCAGTTGTCCGCTCTTCGTTCCTCTGGTAGAAGAAGGCTGGATAGATAGCAAGGTGACCGAGGAGGTAGCGGCCATATATCTTGAGCCTTTAAAAAAGAAACGCATAGATACGCTCATATTGGGCTGCACTCATTATCCGATGCTGAAGGCGGTATTGCAAAAAGTCCTCGGTAAGAGCGTATTGCTGATAGATTCCTCCGAAGAAGTTGCCAGAGAGATGAGGGATGTGCTTGATGCCGGAGGCCTGTTGAATACTTCAACGGGACGCAAGGACTGCAAATTCTTTGTGAGCGATGAACCGGGCCGGTTTGTGAAGATGGCGGAACGTTTTTTAAAGAAACGCATAGAATGCGTCAAGAAAGCGGGTTAGGCCATGTACGAGATAAAGATAAAAGCCAGTTTCAGTTCAGCCCATAATCTTAAAAATTATCATGGAAAATGCGAGCGTCTTCACGGCCATAACTGGGTCGTTGAGGCCGTATTCGCCTATGGCGAATTGGACAAGAACGGTCTTGCCATAGATTTCAGGAAGGCGAAAGCACTTCTGAAGAGGGTGACGGACAGGCTCGACCACGGTTATCTTAACGATATACCATTTTTTAAAAGGTCGAATCCCACATCCGAAATAATAGCCAGATTTATTTACGATTCGCTAAAGAAAAAGAATAAGAATGTAAAGCAAATCTCGGTATGGGAGAACGAAAGCTCCTGTGCCGTCTATTCCGGGGATTGAAACGTATGAAGAAAAAGGCGGTCATACTGCTTTCCGGCGGGTTGGATTCGGCAGTGACCCTATTTTTCGCTCTCGGCAAAGGCTATGAGTGCCATTGCCTCCTCTTCGATTACGGACAGAGACATGCCAGGGAAGAGGCCACGGCGAAGGCATTAGCGAAGCGCGCCAGGTCGAGGATAACGACTGTAAAGATAGAACTGCCCTGGAAAGGTTCGAGCCTTCTGGATAGGACAGAGCCTATTCCGGAGGGACGAAGCATTGCCCAGATCAGAAAGGGCATACCGTCGACTTACGTGCCGGCGAGGAATACGATATTTTTAAGCATGGCGGCATCATTCGCGGAGGCGATAGGCGCGCGTGAAATATTTATAGGCGCGCACTCCGAAGATTCGAGCGGTTATCCGGACTGCCGTAAAGATTATCTTGAGGCTTTCGGCAAGGTCTTAAGGCTAGGCACCAGATCGGGCCTCGAGGATAGATTGAAATTGCGATACCCGCTCA
>JAQUQN010000110.1 GCA_028716065.1 Candidatus Omnitrophota bacterium | reverse complement strand
GCTCTGTCCGTGAAGATAGGTACGTTTCATGCTGATGAGGTGCGATTTCAGTTCATGTTCGCATTGGAACCTCAAATTCGAGATATCTATCTCAAGGCCGCTTAAAAGATCCCTGCCGTACAAGAGTACGTGCTTCTCTTTCATGTCGAGAAAGTCTATTGGGAAGACATCTGTTGAACTGAGAATGAATTCTTCGGTGAGAACTATCATATTAAAGGCGCGGAATCTCTTGGTATTGAGGAGAGGCGCTATCTTTTTCAGATTTTCAGGACTGGCGTCATCGAGAACTATTAATAAATTTAAATTTGAATATCTCTCGCTAAATTTGCCGCTGGCCGCGCTGCCATATAGAACGACGGAGATAAGGCCCTCGCCGTAGGTGCGTTTTAAAAAAAGCGTGAAATCGTCGATAGCCCTTTGCTGCCTTTTTGGCAGATGCGGTAATCGGGTCATTTGCGCGCCTTGAGGCGTTCCTTGTTCTTCTTATAAAGGTCTTCTCCGAGCCAATCCCGGGCAAGGGTATCTTTGTCGACGCCCCTGACGCTCCAATCATACTCCATTATCATGAAGGTCTTGAGCGTCTTGCCCACATCCTCTTTCCCAAAATTAGAATTTCCTTCATAAAAGGTGTCGAGTCTTTGGGCGTAGAATACGGGGCTCTTCTTCACCGTTACACCCTTTTTCTTGCCGTTATCTATAAAAGAGGTGACGAGGGCTAGGCGCTCGCGCTTGCTGAGTCTCAACCAGTCTTCGCCGGTGAATTTCTTTTCCGCGGATCCGGTCGCCGCGCTCGCGTTAAAGGATACGATGACCCCTAACGCTATTATGGCCAGAGCTATTGATCTTTTCATATTAACCTCTTCTTGTCACGATTTGTTTTAGTCGCCGAAACTCGTCCCGAGAGATCTGGCGGATAATAACAATGGGTTGTTCAAGGGGACAAGTTTAAGCTTCGATACGGCTTTCTTAATGGGGACCTTTGCCACCTTCCCATTTTTCAATGCGACCATCATGCCGAAATAACCTTTCATGGCAAGATACAGAGCACCGCTGCCGAATAACGTGGCGAGGTTGCGGTCGAACGCTGTGGGCGAACCACCGCGCTGGACATGGCCTATGATCGTAGCGCGCGTCTCAAGGCCGGTCATCTTCTCTATCGTATCGGTCAGGTGGTTGGCTATGCCGCCGAGCCTTACCTTGTCGGTTGAGCATTCCACGATCTTTGAAACCGTGAGTTTCCCGCCTTTTGGTTTCGCCCCTTCTGCTACGACCACGATACTAAAACGCTTGCCGTAATGGTGGCGCTGCTCGAGCTTCATGCATACCTTGTTGATATCGAACGGTATCTCGGGGATCAGTATTATGTCGCCACCGCCGGCCACTCCCGAATAGAGCGCGATCCACCCGGCGTACCTTCCCATGACCTCTACCACCATCACTCTGTGATGCGACTGGGCTGTCGAATGCAGTTTATCTATGGCCTCCGTGGCCGTCGTCACAGCGGAATCGAAACCGAAAGTGAACTCTGTCTCGCTAAGGTCATTATCGATGGTCTTTGGCACCGCCACGATCTTGAGGCCGTCATCTATCAACTTTGACGCTATGGAGAGGGTTCCGTCACCGCCTATGACGATCAGCACATCGAGCCGGTGTTTCTTATATGTCGCTATCGCCTCTTTGGAAAGGTCCTGAAATACCACCTTGCTGCCTTTCGATATCGCATAACGGTATGGATTGGCGATATTTGAAGTGCCGAGTATGGTCCCTCCTACCGTTAGTATGCCCGAGACGTCAGAATTTTTGAGTTCTGTGAAATTGTTCCTCACCAGGCCATCGTAACCGTCCCTGAATCCGATCACCTGTATGTCGAAATCATTTATGGCCGCTTTGGCCACGGCCCTTATGACGGCGTTCAGGCCCGGACAGTCACCTCCCGCGGTGAGGATCCCGATCTTTCGTATCCTTGATTTTCCCATCTTAGCCCTGTTTCGCTTTTAAGACCACCAGCGCCTTTTCATTATCCGTAGTAGACATGACTATCCTGGCGGGGCACTGTGACGGACAGGCCGTTCCGTAAATATATTTGATGTCCACGCCTTCCAAAGAAAGCCTGCTGCTCACGCTCTTGAGGGCTCCGGTCTTGTTCTCGAGCACGGCGATGATCACATCATTCTGTTTGGCGGATTTATAGCCGCCCTTTTGAAGGGCTTCGATCGCCCGAAGGTTGTCACTCGTCACGAGCATTATAGTCGCGCGGCTGTCCACCGTATAGCCTGCAACGGCTTCTATATTGACGCCATGGTCTGCCAGTATTCTTGACATGTCGGCCAGGACACCCACTTTATTTATTACCGTTACGACAATCTCTTTACCTAAATCAGCAGTTTTGACCATACCACACCTCCTCTTTTTGCATATAGTAAGGATTATATAACATAATCATGAAAAGTGAAATCTTATTTTTAATATTGAGCATCCTGAAATCTTGACAACGCTCCGTAAATGGATTATTATAAATTACCATGCTCATGAGAATCTTAACATCCATGGCGATATGGGTCGTGGGGACAGCCTTGACGGTCGCCGTTTATATCGTTATGCTGCTTTGTACCGTGATCTTCCCTTTCGACAGGCAGAGGCGGCATGCGCATGCCCAATGTTTCTGGTGGTCGGACGCTGTCATATTCTTCAACCCTTACTGGAAGTTAAAGGTCGAGGGGCTCGAAAATATCGATAAGGAGAGGACCTATGTCATCGTCTCCAATCATCAGAGCCTGGCCGATATAGTCGTCATGTATCAGACCAAGATGCAATTTAAATGGGTCGCCAAGGAGAGCCTCTTTAAGGTTCCGTTTATAGGATGGAACCTCTCGATAGCCAGGCATATCAAGCTGACGAGAGGAAAGTTTTCCAGCATAAAGAAGGTCTACAGGGAAGCGGCCGCCTGGTTAAGAGACGGCATGTCGGTACTATTATTCCCCGAGGGTACGAGGAGTGAAACAGGTGAGATGAAAGAATTTCAGAGTGGGGCCTTTAAGCTCGCCATAAAGGAGCAGAAGCCAGTGCTGCCCATCCTTCTCGAAGGTACGGGCGACGCCATACCCAAGGGCAGCTGGCTATTCAAGACAAACGTATTCTGCATTCTTAAGGTTTTACCTGCCGTGGAGACTTCAGGTCTTAGGATGGGAGATTTCGACAAGCTTAAGATGGCGGTACGTGCCGCTCTGGGCCAGGCTGCCTGACGGCCCCGACGATAGCTATTTAACGGGCACGCCCCATATGTCCTTCGCGTATTCCTCTATCGTCCTGTCGCCGGAGAAATAACCGGACTTGGCTGTATTCAAGATAGCCTTCTTCGTCCAGGTTTCTGCGTTATCATAAGCCTTGGAGACGACGTTTTGCATGGCGCAGTAAGAGTCAAAATCGGCGCATACGAAAAACTGGTCAACCGTCGTCAGGCTCTGTATGATAGGTTCAAAGATCCCTGGCTCAATATGCGAGAAGAAGTTGGACCTCATGAGGTTTATTATTTCCTTCAACGCCGGGGACCTCTCGATATATTCCTGAGGATTATACCCTTTGGCCTTGATCTGGAGTATCTCTTCTGCCTTCAGCCCGAAGATGAAAATATTGTCCTTGCCCACGGCCTTGGAGATCTCTATGTTCGCCCCGTCGAAAGTCCCGATGGTCAACGCGCCGTTTACCATGAACTTCATGCACCCTGTACCGGAGGCCTCTGTCCCTGCGGTGGAGATCTGTTCCGACAGTTCACTTGCCGGAAATATCTTCTCGGCCAGAGATACCCTGTAATTTTCCAGAAAGACGACCTTTAATTTATCGGATATATCCTTATCCTTGTTGACTATATCGGGAACTGAGTTTATGAATTTGATAATCAGTTTTGCCATGAAGTATCCCGGAGCTGCCTTACCGCTGAATATGAATG
>JAQUQN010000109.1:1293-3993 GCA_028716065.1 Candidatus Omnitrophota bacterium | reverse complement strand
GGGCGGACTGGCGTTCGTCCTCCTGGTGATAGGGGCCATCTCCAAGGCCGGCTCCATGCCTTTCCACAGCTGGATCCCCGACGCCGCGATCGACGCGCCGACGCCTTTCATGGCGATCATACCGGCGTCCCTCGACAAACTTCTCGGAATATATTTTCTTACCAGGGTAACATTTGACATGTTCAGGATGGAAAAGAATTCCTGGGCGAGTTACCTGCTCATGATCGGAGGGGCAGCCACGATAATACTTGCGGTCATGATGGCGCTGATACAGAAGAATTATAAGAGGCTCCTGGCCTATCACGCGATAAGCCAGGTAGGTTATATGGTGCTCGGCATAGGAACGGCCTTACCGGTGGGGATCATGGGCGCCTTATTTCACATGATAAATAACGCTTTATATAAGAGCTGCCTCTTTCTTACGGGCGGTTCCGTCGAACGCCAGGCCGGAACTAGCGATCTGGGAAAACTGGGTGGTATAGGGCCCAGGATGCCCGTGACTTTCGCATGTTTTCTGATCACGGCCGCGGCGATATCCGGCGTGCCGCCTTTTAACGGTTTCTTCTCCAAAGAGCTCCTTTACGGCGGCGCTCTTGAAAGAGGCGTGATCTTTTATCTGGCCGCCATAATGGGCACTTTTTTGACAGCGGCCTCATTCTTGAAACTCGGCCATTCGGTATTTTTCGGAAAGATTAATAAGGAAAACGAAGATATCAAAGAGTCGCCTCTTGCGATGACCATTCCCATGGTCGTGATCGCTCTTGTATGCATCTTCTTCGGCATATTCAGTTTTATACCAGTGAATAAACTGATCCTGCCGGTACTCGGCAGCCGGGCTCTGGAGGCGCATCCTTATACCGGTTTTCCGGATAATATGATGCTGGTGGCGATTACCATAGTGGTATTGATATGCGCCTTCTTGAACCATCTTTACGGCGTGAAGAGGACCGGAAGCGCGCTAAAATCGCTCGACCATATCCGCTACGCGCCTGGCCTGTCACCCATATATGATAGAGCCGAGAAGGGGTATTTCGACCCGTATGATATCGTATTGAAGGTAGTGAATCTGGTTGCCGGCATCTCGTGGAGACTGGATAGGCTGATAGACTGGTTTTATAGTTATTTCTCCGTCAAAGCGGCATACGTGGTCAGCAGCGGCATAAGAAGGCTGCATGACGGAAACCATAAGGTGTATGTAATATGGTCTATAGCGGGCGCCGTGGCCGTTATAATATTTTTATTCAAAGGATGATAAAATGCCATCGTTATTGATATTGATGCCTCTGGCGGGAATAATGATACTCAATTTCGCGTTCGGCAGGACGATGAAAAGGAGCGCGTTCTGGTTTGCCGTGGTCTTATTCCTGATCCAGATAATACTCGCAATATTTCACCATCCGGTCTTCTGGAGCAACGAACTGGAGATGGTCGATCGTTTCTTCAATGTTAGTTTTTCGATGGATTACATCAGTTTCATAGCGCTCTTGTCGATAGGCATAGTCTCGCTTGTGAGCCTTCTCGTGGCCAGATGCAGCATCGACAATGAAGAGGACAGGTTTAATTTCATTAACCTTCTCGTAATAGCTTCCATAGGCATGAGCGGCATAGTCATGGTCAAGGATGTATTCTCATTATACGTATTTCTCGAAATAACTGCGGCAGCCTCTTTCATACTCATAGCCTTTTGGAGAAAGAGGCGCGCCCTGGAAGGGGCATTCAAATATATATTGCTTTCGGCCATCGCCACGATAATGATGCTGACCGCCATAGCGCTCCTTATCGTGCTGGCCGGCGATCCGTCGTTCTCGGTGATAAAATCGGCATTAGGACGATCCAGTTCGAGTTTCATGGTCACTCTTGCGGTCGGGATCTTTATCTGCGGCCTTTTCATAAAAGGCGGACTGGTCCCTTTCCACGGCTGGCTGCCCGACGCTTATTCATCGGCGCCGGCGCCCGTAGCGATATTATTGGCCGGGATAGTGACGAAGGTGGTGGGCATATATACTATCATGAGGGTCATGATATCGTTATTCGGATTCAGCGCTTCCATGGGACGTGTCTTCATGTTCATAGGTGCCCTTTCCATACTTGTAGGGGCCTTCGCGGCGCTTGGCCAGCGTGACTTCAAGAGGATGCTCGCGTATTCGAGCATAAGCCAGATAGGTTATATACTATTGGGTTTCGGGACGGGAACGACCATAGGGATATTAGGCGCGGTCTTCCATTTTTTCAATCATGCCATATTCAAGTCGCTCCTCTTCGTCAATTCGGCCGCAGTGGAAGACTCCGTCGGCACCACCGACATGGATAAGATGGGGGGACTCGCCTCCAGGATGCCCATAACCGGAGCCACTTCGGTCATAGCGCTCCTTTCGGCCTGCGGCATACCGCCCCTTGCCGGTTTCTGGAGCAAACTTATAATAATACTGGCGTTGTGGAAATCCGGCCACGTGGCGTATACTTTAATAGCGGTGTTCGCCAGCGTCCTGACACTGGCGTATCTATTGTCTATGCAAAGGAGAACCTTCTTCGGAAAACTGGCAGACGGTCTCGAAGACATTAAAGAGGCGCATACGAGAATAAGGGTGGCCTCTATCATACTTGCGGCGATAACGGTCCTGGTGGGAGTATTTTTTCCGCTCATGTTCGATAACTTTATCCTGCCGGTAAAAGATATTTTGTTGAGGTGATATGACCATA
>JAQUQN010000109.1:0-1193 GCA_028716065.1 Candidatus Omnitrophota bacterium | reverse complement strand
ACGAGAATAAGGGTGGCCTCTATCATACTTGCGGCGATAACGGTCCTGGTGGGAGTATTTTTTCCGCTCATGTTCGATAACTTTATCCTGCCGGTAAAAGATATTTTGTTGAGGTGATATGACCATAAATCTGATGCTTCTTACGGCGATGATCATAGCGGCGTTGTGGACCGTCATGGGCCGGAGCCTCCTCAAGGCCTCGATAGGCCTTGCCCTGACGAGCGCGATAATTACCATCCTCATGTTCAGGCTCGACTCGCCGCTTGCGGCCGTGTTCGAACTTTCCGTGTGCACGGGACTGATAACGGCCGTCTTCGTGAGCACCATAAGCCTTACCAAGCCGCTTACCTTTCCGGAGATAAAAAAGCTCTCAAAGGACAGGAACAAGAGATTCAGATACCTGCCCATGATAATAATACTCGTCGGGATGGCACTGGCCTACATCAACCTGAAGATGGATTTTTCGGCCGTCAGGGAGGCGCTGCCGGAGGGGGCGCATGAAACAGACGTGCGGAACGTGTTGTGGAACACGAGGCAGCTTGATATCTTCGGGCAGATCATCATGATATTGACGGGCACTTTCGGCGTCATCATACTTTTTAAAGGGACAAGAAAGAGATGAACGAACTATACTGGCGCATATTCCTCAATTTCAGTTTTTTCATAATAATGCTTTTCATAGCCGGGTTTTACTGCATACTCGTGACCAGAAACCTGATAAGGGTCATGATAGGGCTGGAACTTCTGATAAAGGCCGTTACATTATTCCTGGTGGTAGCATGTTACGTCAGCGGCCAGGCGGCATTGGGACAGGCGCTTATCATAACGCTCATAGTCATGGAAGTGGTGATGATCGCGGTCCTCGCCGGGGTGGTATTGAGTATCTACAGGCATAATAATTCGCTCGATGCCCGCCGGCTTAGAGAGTTGAAAGGTTAGAAGATGATATCCAAACTTATTCTTACGCCGCCGGTCGCGTTTATCGTGATACTGGTAACGACGATACTCGTTTCGGACCTATTGTCCAGATTGTCGTTTAAAAGAAAAGAACAGCCGGAGGGGATGGGAAAGTCTTACGCATGCGGAGAGGACACGTTACACCATCTTGTACAGCCCGACTACAGCCAGTTCTTCCCGTTCGCCTTCTTCTTCACGATACTGCATGTAGTGGCGTTGATGGTCACGACCGTTCC
>JAQUQN010000108.1 GCA_028716065.1 Candidatus Omnitrophota bacterium | reverse complement strand
GGAGTTCATGAGGGCGTTCGATAAGGTGATGAGGCCGATGGGGAAGATACTCACCGCCTCTTACGGCAAACCCGCTGCCGACGAAATTTCGAAGAAGGCGCGAAGCCACTTCGAAGAACTGATCCCCGAGATGCCTTTTATCGGCAACAATAACATCTTTTTGAACAATCTCATGGGCGGCTTCATGTTCCTGGCGCTTTACGAAGTGCTTAAGGAGCGCGGTGTATCGATGGAAGAAGCGGGCAAGATATGCTACGCGATAGGTGAGGCGCAGTTCGCGGGAGTCCCGAAGTTCCTGCGCAACCTCCTGGGAAAGATGTCGTTCTCGAAACGCACCAAAGACGCGATGAAGAACGGCGCGGAACTGTCGAAAAAGAGGCTCTATCCCGATGATTTTCTATTCGATTATATTGAGGGAAACGGACTGGATTTTGAGTTCGGATGTGATATACTTAAGTGTCCTATATGCGAATCCTTCAGGAAGCGCGGAGCCGGCTCTTTCGCGCCGTACGTATGCGACTGGGATATCGCGATAAGCAAGGCGCTCGGAACCGGCCTCGTGAGGACGATGACGCTTGCCGAAGGCCGCGCAAAATGCGACTTCAGGTTCTCCCGGCAGGCGAAGAATAAATAGGAGAAGCTCGGAAAAGGAAAAGGCCATGAAGATATTGTTGGGGGTGGTCATAGGAGGCGCGGTAGGGTTCGGCATCGGATATTTTGGTAAATGCGCTTCCGGCACATGCCCCTTGACAAGCAACCCTATAATAAGCACGATAATAGGCGCCTTGATAGGCGCGATGATAGCTATGGGGAGGTAAAGATATGTGGTGGAAATGGACTATATTGGTAGTTTGCGGTATACTTATACTTGCATGCCTTATCGACACGACCATTAACTGGATTAAAGGCAATACAGGACCTTTCGGTCCCAAACCTGAGGATTGGTGGGGTTGCGGCTTATTTACGCTCATCCTTGTCGGAATCATGTACTGGGTGGGGCGGCGTCTTTTCTGAAAAGTTAAAGAACGGTGACATGGCCAAACAGCTTATAACGAGAAGGCAGAAGGATGTATCGAGATTATTGAGAGAGAAGCGGGAGATATATCCGAATAAGTTGATAGCGCAAAAAAGGAGAAATCGGATGAAGAAGGCGGTAGCTATTTCATTGGCGGTCTTGTTGGCGTTAAGCGCGGTTTCGCCGGCATATTGCGGTGGGCCCTTAAGGAAACTGGGAAGAGGCGTCTCGAATCTCATCACCTGCCCGCTTGAGATATATAACCGCATGGCCAAGACAAACAAGGATATAGGGCCTTCCATGGAGTGGATAGTCTACGGTTTCATAAGCGGTTTTGTCATGATGGGCTACAGGGCCACGGTGGGAGCGTGGGAGGTCATATCGTTCCCCATTCCCGTTCCCGAAAAATACGAACCCATATTGACGGACCCCGAATTCTTTTTTGGTTCGGGAAACAAAAACGACAAGAAGGAGTGAGAAAATGCCAAGGATACTTTTATTGGTTCTGATAATGATGCTGGCAGGCGTTTTTTCTTACGCCGAAGAGAAGAAGGGGGCGGGTGATGATTTCATATCGAGCACAGTCTCGGACGTCTTCGATAAGGTGAATAAATATACCTCCGGGCAGAAAGACCTTTTTGCCACGCCGGACGAAGATACCGGCGCGGGCAGCGGCGATGCCATGGGTTTCACAAGGGATTCGCTTGGAAGAAAAGTCCCGCGCTCTACGCTGAAATCCGGGACGGCCTCGCCTGTAGAAGAACCGCTGTGAAGAGAAATTAAAAACGATGGCTAAAGACAATTTTTCATTCGATATAGTATCGGAAGCCGACCTCCAGGAGGTCGATAATGCCGTCAACCAGGCGAAGAAGGAACTGATGCAGAGGTTCGACTTCAAGGGGAGCAAATCTTCGATAGAGTATAACCGCGTCGAGAAGAAGATTACGTTGACCGGAGACGATGATTTTAAACTGCGCTCCGTCAGGGAAATACTTTCTGGTAAACTCGCCAAGAGAGGCGTATCCATCAAGCTCCTAACCTTCCATGAGCCGCAGAAGGTATTCGGCGGTTGTTTCCAGCAGGCGGCGGACCTGGCATCCGGAATTCCCCATGAAAAGGCCAAGGAGCTCGTCAAGATCATAAAGGGCCTCGGGCTGAAGGTCCAGCCGCAGATAGAGGCCGAGAAGGTACGTGTCTTCTCCCCGAAGAAGGACGACCTGCAGGTAGTCATCGCGCATCTGAGGAAGACGGAGTTCCCCCTAGCGCTCAGTTTTTGTAATTATAGATAAAAGTTACTAAAAAGGAGGGTAAGATGTCGGCATATTTAAGGATGTTGATGGTCTCTTTCTTTATTCTGGCCTTCGGATGCGCGGTAGTGAGCGCGCAGTACGACGAGGATACCATGTCCACCACGCCGGATACGACTAGCGCGGTCCAGGAAGACGAAACCGAGATCCAGGAGATGGACAATTCCATGGACGTGCAGGAAGGTGACTCCATCGATAACGAAGGGACGGGCGCGTTTTAATGAAATTGATAGCCAATGTAATATGCAGGAGGAGATATAAGACGCAGACGAAACTGAAGAAGTGGTTTTCGCGCGGGAGGATGAAGATTAAAAAGTTTTTTGGAAAATAGCTCACGGGAGAAGGATTGGTGGTTAGATACTTTGTAGCATTTATTTTGATAATTTCGGTATTTGCCGGCCCGGCATATTCTAACGGGAACGTCAAGGACCTCAAGCTATTTGAATACTGGGACTCAGGCGCGGTGCGAAAATGCTCCGTCTACGACGTGAACGGCTACCTGAAGGCCAAGGCCTACTGCAGGCAGGACGGCACCGTGGAGAAGCTCGAGAGATATGACCGGCACGGGAACAAGACCGAGGTGGCATTTTATGACGAGAAGGGCATGCTGAAGTCGGGCATCGACGGATGGGCAGCCACCAAATGGTATTATGAAGGTTATACCCTCATGGCCGAGATAGCATACGACGAGGACGGAAGGCCCATAGAGAGGAAGTATTACACCGAAGGCGGAAAGTTGATGTACAGACAGTACAGGGACGACGACCGTTTCAATCCTTACGAATCCGCGGCCATGGCGATGATGCTTGGCGGCAGGAACGTCGCGTATAACGACACGTCGCCGAGGCCGGCCGATTCGGCTTATTGAAACAGGGGGAGATGGCGTGAGAGACAGGATACAGCGCCTCATGCTGTATATACTCATGGCGATGGTCATCGCGGTATCGTTAATGGGTTGTTCGGCCGGGGAGATAAATGTGGAGAGGGCAAAGATCAAAAAGGTTTCCATAGGCGACATAGAGCTAGCATACAAAGAGTTCGGCAGCGGGTATCCGCTTGTCTTGATAATGGGATACGGCTCGACGATGGACATGTGGGATACCGACATGCTGAAAGAACTTGCCAGGAAGCGCAGGGTCATAGTATTCGACAACCGGGGGATGGGCCTCTCGACGGCCGACGACAAGGAGTTCACGATAGAGCTCTTCGCGCGCGACACGAATTTTTTCATGAAGGCGCTGGGAATAGAGCGCGCGGATGTCCTGGGGTTTTCCCTGGGCGCCAAGATCGCCCTGGAACTTGCGTTGGACTACCCCGAGCGCGTCCGCAAACTCGTCCTTTATGCGACGAACTTCGGCGGCGAAGATGCCATACCGGCAGCGCCGGATGTGATGGAGAAGCTTACCGATACCTCGGGCACCGCCAAAGAGCGGGCTGACAGGATGATAAAGCTGATATTGCCGGATGAATGGTTAAAGGCGAACCCGGGATATATAAAACTCTTGCCGCGTGTCGACGAGTCGAGCACAGCGGAGAACATGAAACGGCAGGCAAGGGCTATGAAGGAATGGAAAGGTGCCGGCAAGCGCCTCGGATTGATCATACAGGATACGCTCGCAATTACCGGGAACGAGGATATCGTGACGCCTCCGGGGAATTCCCTGATCCTGGCGACCCGCATCCCCAGGTCATGGCTGGTGCGCCTGAAGGGTGGCGGCCAT
>JAQUQN010000107.1 GCA_028716065.1 Candidatus Omnitrophota bacterium | reverse complement strand
CTATCAGGCCCGCGCAAAGGTCGGATATTATATCTCCGTAAAGATTGGGAAGGACGAGCACGTCATAATCCTCGGGTTTCTGGACAAGCTGCATGCACATGTTGTCTACTATCCTGTCCTCAAACGCAACCTTGCCCGAATAATCCCTGGCAAGGCGTCTGGCGACATCCAGAAAGAGGCCGTCGGTATATTTCATTATGTTTGCCTTATGAACCGCCGTGACCTTCTTTCTCTTATTTTTGATGGCATATTCAAAGGCAAACTTGACGATCCTCTCCGTCCCCTCTACTGAAATAGGTTTTATGCTTATGGCCGAAGAGCGCCTTATCTTCTTTTTGCTTAAACTCTCCAAAAGGTCTATTACCTTTTTTACATCGTCCGAACCTTCTTTGAATTCGATGCCGGCGTAAAGATCCTCCGTATTCTCTCTCACGACGACCAGATCGATATTGGCATATCTCGAACGGACGCCCTTGTAGCTCTTGCATGGCCTCAGGCATGCGTAGAGATCTAGCCTCTTCCTAAGTTCCACATTGACACTTCTGAAGCCCGTACCTACCGGTGTGGTTATCGGCCCTTTCAAGGCGATCTTGTTTTTCCTTATCGATTCCAAGACGGCATCTGGAAGCGGCGTCTTGTGCTTCTCTATTGCTGATTCACCGGCCTCCATGGATTCCCAGGATATACCGATATCGAGGGCATCGACGCAGCGTTTGGCGGCCTCGGCGAGCTCCGGGCCGGTCCCATCTCCGGGTATCAACGTTACATTCAACTTACTCAAAATTGAATCCTCCGTATTTTTTGAAGTGCTCCACCACCCCTCCATCCTCCAGAAGTTTTTTCATTACGGGCGGTAAAGGTTTTATATCGAGTATCAGGCCCTTGCTGACGTTCTTGAGCTTGCTCTTTTCAATATCAAGCTCGAGCTCATTTCCATCATCGATAAAATCGGTATTACACTCGACAAGCAATAGCCCTATATTGAAGGCATTGCGATAAAAGATCCTTGCGAAACTCTTCGCTACGACTGCCTGGAAACCGGCCTGCTTGAGGGACTGTGGCGCCTGCTCTCTCGAAGAACCGCATCCGAAATTTTCCCCGGCGACAAGTACATCCCCTTTCTTGACCCTCGCGGCAAAAGCAGGGTCTATATCCTCGAATATATGTCTGGCAAGCTCCTTCGGGTCCTGTATCTTGAACTTGTATCTTCCGGATATGACATAATCCGTATTGATATTGTCCGTGACTTTAAGACGCCTTGCGAAATGTCTCATATGCTTACAACCTTTTCTTGTACATCCGCGGATCGGTTATCCTGCCCGTTATCGCGGAAGCGGCAACCGTCGCGGGGCTGGCAAGATATATGAAAGAATTTGGATTGCCCATCCTGCCCTTGAAGTTCCTGTTGGCGGTCGATATCGCTACTTCTCCGTCCGCCAATACGCCGTTATGCGTCCCGACACAGGGGCCGCATCCAGGCCCGACCACGACACAGCCCGATTTTACGAATATATCGATAATCCCCTTCCTCATGGCCTCCAGATATATCTCTCTTGAGGCCGGTGCCACGATGAATTTTACCTCTGGGTGGACACGATTATTTTTGAGTATCCTGGCGGCTATCTCCAGGTCTTCATACCTTCCGTTCGTGCATGTACCGACATAAGCTTGGTATATTCTGGTTTCGGATAACTCCTCGACATTTGCCACGTTATCTACCGTATGAGGCCTGGCGACCTGAGGGGATAGTTTTGAAACATCGTACTCTTTTATGGAGACGTACCTGGCATCCCGGTCTGCCTTTTCCGGATGGGCCATCCTGCGGCACCGTTCGGATACCCATTTAAACACCTTCTTGTCGGCCTCCATCAATCCCACCTTTGCACCCATCTCCACTACCATATTTGAGACCGTAAAACGCGCGTCAACGCTTAAAGATGTTATGGCGTCACCGTAAAATTCCACCGCTTTATATGTAGCGCCGTTAGCGCCTATGTCCTTTATTATGGAAAGGATGATATCCTTGGAATAGACTCCTTTCGGCAGGGCGCCCTTTACCACGACCTTTATCGTCTCAGGCACCCTGAACCAGTTCTTGCCGCTCGCAAGAGCTATGGCAAGGTCCGTCGAACCGACGCCGGTAGAAAATACATTTATCGCGCCGTAAGTGCATGTGTGTGAATCGGCGCCCAGGACAAGGTCTCCGCACGTGACGTGCCCCTTTTGCGGCACCAGTTGATGGCATACGCCGCAACCGATATCATAGAGACCGACGTCGTAAGTCTTGGCAAACTG
The DNA here is from genome assembly GCA_028716065.1 of Candidatus Omnitrophota bacterium. Taxonomy (GTDB): domain Bacteria; phylum Omnitrophota; class Gorgyraeia; order 2-01-FULL-45-10; family 2-01-FULL-45-10; genus JAQUQN01. Next base: position 1,749 of record JAQUQN010000107.1, on the reverse strand, counting down.
ACGCATCTTCTTATGGATCTCGGATACGCCAAGGTTGGGGCTTGGCGCGCTATGGTCGATTACCATGCAAAATCTGGACTTATCGAATGGCTTATCTACCCCCAGTTTCTTGAAACTGTCTATTATGATAGAACTGGTTCCGTCCTGCCCGAAGCAGAAGTCTACACCGCATACGGCTATATCTCCGGCTTTAAGGTTCTTTCCGGAATGGTTCGATAATATCTTTTCGGATATGGTCCTACCCATTTTTATTCACCCATTCTTCTATCCTATCCAGACCCTTATTTATCTTTTCCACGCTGGTGGCAAAGCTGAGGCGTATGAAAGAATCGGCTCCGAAAGGCTCTCCCGGCACTACCGCTACAGCGCTTTCATCCAGAAGCCTCTTTGCAAAGTCGAACGAACCCATCTTCAATTTCGAAATATCGCAAAAGACATAGAATGCTCCTTCCGGCTTCACGCAAGATATCTTTTTCATTTTGTTTATTCTTGAAACTATCAGATCTCGCCTCTTTTCGAACTCACGCCTCATCTCGTCAACGCAAGCCTGGTCGTCTTTCAGGGCCGCCAGCGCGGCAACCTGGCTTATTGACGCGGGATTGGACGTGGAATGGCTCTGCATATTGGATATGGCGTTCATTACATCGCTCGGACCGGCCGCGTAGCCTATTCGCCAACCGGTCATAGCATAACTTTTCGAAACACCGTTTACCGTTATCGTAAGATCGTGAATATCCTTTCCGAGCGACGCTATCGATACATGCTCCTTTCCGTCATAAATAAGTTTTTCATAGATCTCGTCGCTTATGACAAAAAACTTGTGCTTGACAGCGATCCTGGCGATTACATTCAGTTCCTCTTTGTCATATATGCAGCCGGTCGGGTTGGATGGGCTGTTAAGTATAAGCGCCCTGGTCTTTTTCGTTACCGCCGCCTCGAGGTTCTTTTCGCTGATTTTAAACTTATTTTCCTGTCGCGTATTTACGAAAACAGGATTGGCTTCGGCCATCTTCACCATTTCCGGATAGCTAAGCCAATAAGGGGCAGGTATGAGCACCTCATCCCCTTTTTCACAGATAACCTGAAATATATTATAGAGTGAGTGCTTTGCGCCGCAGGAGACGACTACCTGGCCCGGCGCATATGTTAACTTGTTGTCCTTTAAGAACTTCTGAGCTATCGCTTCCTTTAACTCCTGTGTTCCGCTCGAGGGCGTGTATTTTGTAAAACCATCGTGTATCGCTTTTACAGCTTGCGTCTTTATGTGGGCCGGCGTATCAAAGTCTGGCTCCCCAGCGCCGAAACTGACTACATCTATACCCTCCATGGCCATCTTCTTCGCGCGGGATGAGATATCCAATGTAGCCGATGGGGCTATATCGATGACTCTTTTAGCCAATCTCATTTTTCAATATCTCCTTATTATGTGTTAATATTATAATATAAAATAGACAATTCGCAAGGGGAAATTTTAGGGGCCTGCCACGGCCACGGCTTTTGTTTCTAGGGCTCGTACGGGGTTCACAATAGACTAGTAATAGACAATAGGTGTCTGTATGTCCGCCAGGATTAACGGGGAGTCCGACTATATAAAACGTATACGCGTTTTTTCGGTAATCCTGTGTGCAACTGGAACATGGGTTACACTTTAAACCGGAGACATAGGTTACACTATCTATAATCGTTTTCAAAGGGTTCTAGTTTCTTTGTATGCAGGTTAAGAATAGATATCGGTTGGAAGCCGAAGTT
>JAQUQN010000106.1 GCA_028716065.1 Candidatus Omnitrophota bacterium | reverse complement strand
TCCTTTATAGTAAAACCGCGTATTTTTGAAATTATAATTCGGTATATCTATCGTATATTCCGGCAGGCGTTCCACCACATCAAAATAGTCATCCATCCGTTTTCTTATCAATAAAGACGCCGTATAATCGCGCTTCGACGTTATGACCGATATATAATTATCGGGATCCCCCTGCTCTTCATATTCGTTGTAGAAGTAGTCCTTCAAGAAATCTTTATCTCTTACCTTGTTAAATTCCACCAATGCCAGCGTATCATCCGTGATATTCCACCTATGGCGCCATTGTACGCTGTATTTTGACTTGATGATTTTTTTCTCGTCATCGTCTCCCTCGTTATAATAAGTAAAATTATTTTCGTAGGTTTGATAGAATTTAACATATCCTGACCCTATCTTTTTTGTGTCATAGTAATTATCGATGCCCTGGGCCAGCCCCTTCTTCGTCCTATAGTCTATTCTCACACGTCCTTTTGCTATGTCGCTGAAGGCGTACTTGAAGGATGTGAGGGCATAATAACCCCACCTGCTCTCCCTGCCCAGTAGGACCGTGGCATGGGCCGTGGTGTCTTTTAAAGGTTGAATATAATAAGGGAAATAAAATACGGGGACCTTACCTATATAAAATATTATATGCTTGGCTACTACCCTGTCTTCTAGATATATCGTAACCTGTCTTGCCTGGACCCTGTAGTGCGGGTGCTCGAGATCGCATGTGGTTACATACCCTTTCTTAAGCTCTATCTCTGTATCACTCGTCTTGTTGCCTTCTCCCGCCTTGCCGTAAAAAGGAGTTGCATTGACATACGCGTCAATGATACTTCCGGTCTTCTTCTCAAAATTATAGTTTATCTTTTCTCCGGTTAAATAGGCTCCTTCTTGTATTATCTTTACGTTGCCTTCGGCTATCGCCTCCTTCGTATCCAGATATACCGTCACTTTATCGCAGGTAAGGGTCACGTCCTTATACACTATGGATATGTTCCCTGTCCCCACCACCATCTTTCTTTCGTGAAAATATTCCACATTGTCGCCATTGACAACGACCGGCTCTTTTAGATCGAGGCTCTGCGCCATCGCTGGCAAGGCAATTAACATCAATAATAAGCTGAAAGCTGAAAGCTGAAAGCTGAAAGCTCTGTTATTTCTTCGGAACATTCTGCCAATCCTTTAAAAATCTCTCTATACCTATATCGGTAAGAGGATGTTTCACCAGCGCCATCAATACACTGTAAGGCACTGTCGCTATATCGGCGCCGATCTTTGCCGCGTCGAGAACATGTATCGGATTACGGATACTGGCCACTATGACCTTTGTCCTGAAACCGTAATTGGTAAATATCGTCTTTATATCTCTTATGAGTTCCATTCCGACCTGGCTTATGTCATCCAACCTGCCTATGAAAGGGCTCACGTATGTCGCCCCCGCCTTGGCTGCCAAAAGCGCCTGCGTTGGAGAGAAACATAGAGTAAGGTTCGTATTGATGCCCTCCCCCGACAAGACCTTGGCGGCCTTAAGGCCTTCCGGAGTGAGGGGTATCTTAACAACGATGTTTTTATGTATCCTGGACAATGATACGGCCTCTTTTATAATATCATCGGACTTCGAAGTTACGGCTTCGGCGCTTATAGGCCCGTCTACGATGGAACATATCTCCTTCACAACCGTGATGAAATCTCTGCCCTCTCTGGCGACAAGCGTGGGATTGGTCGTTACCCCGTCTATTATCCCGAGGGCATTCGCTTCCCGTATCTCACCTATATTTGCGGTATCTATGAATATCTTCATTTCCCTAGTTCCCCAACCCGTTCCCCGATCCCCGTACCCCGAATCAAGTTTTCTATTATACTACTTTTTCCATTCACAGACAACGTTTTTACCTGAATTTTTAGCTTTATAGAGCGCCCTGTCGGCCTTCTCTATCAGATCGTGTATTTCACGCGAATCCTCGGGGTATATGGCAAGGCCGGCGCTTACCGTGACCTTGAGCTTCTCGTCATATGCCTTGAAGACGGCCTCTTCTATCTTTTTCCTGATCCTTTCCGCGGCCAGGCGGCCGCCGTCTCTTCCGGTCTCGGGCAGCACAAGCGCGAACTCCTCACCGCCGTATCTGGAGGCAAGATCTATCTCCCTCACATTCTCTTTCATCACATGCGCTATGTCGCGCAATACGACATCTCCGACGAGGTGTCCGTACCTGTCATTGCATTGCTTGAAGTCATCTATATCTATCATGAGAAAAGCGAAATTGAAACCATATCTCCTGGACCTGTTCAACTCCTCACTGAACCTCTCCATGAAATATCTCCTGACATAAAGCCCGGTCAGCCCGTCCGTGATCGCCAGATTCTCGACCGTCTCATACAAGAGGACCCTCTTTATCTCAAGCGCAAATTGTGTGGCTAGGATGGCGAACTTCTCCACTTCGGTCTTTGGCAGATTCTCTACGGTCAGTATGGCCACCATCTTCTTTTCACTCATCAAAGGTATGCCGATAAAAGTTTCTATTTTCTCGTCTTTGATCGCCAGATCCTCGAAGACTTCTTTTCCTCTGTTTCTATCAACGTATATCTCCCTGGTCTCTTCCATGAACCGTTTGATCAGCTTATCATAATCCAGTGACTTCTCGTCTGCGGGGACCCCCTCCTCCTTCGCCACCCTGTAGACCCTTTCTAAGCTCGGTTGAGACTGGTTCCATTTCACTATTATCAATTCGCTACTCTTGAACGTGAAATTATCCTTTAGAAATGAACTGAAGACGCCAAATATCTCGCTAAACTTCAAGCTTTCCGACATCTTCTTTGTTATCTCATAGAGGTTGATTATCTCGATCTCTTTTTTCGTGATACCCTTCTCAAACCTGTCCAGTTTCTCCAATTCCGAACGCACCGTCTCTCTCGACGCGGAGTTGGCCGACAATTCGGAATCCGCCTCTTTATCGAATGACAGGATGGCGGCCCTATACTTTACAAAACCCAGCACGAGTATGGTAAAGATGAGTACGGGTGATATTGAATCACGGATACCGGCGCCATACACGAACCGCCCCATCAAAAATAGAGCGGGGCATAATAGAAACATAAGTATATAAGTGACCCTTTTCGGGTAGAGATAACCGATAGGAGATATTATGAGGAGTATGAAATTTATAAAAGGATACGTCACCTTTCCGCTTAAATAAAGAAGATGAAAAACGCAGAAAATTACCAGCCCCCACATAATATATCTTATCTTCATGCTATTTTGAACAGACCCTGTTCCGTCCTTCTTTCTTGGCTTTGTAAAGACGCTCATCAGCGATCTTTATGAGCTCCTCTTCCATCCCTGCGTCTTCCGGATAGCTAGACAATCCTATGGATACCGTAAGAGGCATCTTCTGCCTTCTCAGCATCATCGAGCCTTTCTCTATCCGCTTCCTTATCGCTTCGGCTTCCAGGGCGGCTTCTTTTTTATTCATCCCGAATAAGAGCAGGGCCATCTCTTCTCCGCCGTACCTGGCGATGATATCGCCTTCGCGGACCATCGAGCTTATCTCGCGCGCCATGTGTTTCAAGACAAGATCACCCGCCGCATGGCCGTACCTGTCGTTATAATTCTTAAAATTGTCTATATCGAGAATAAGGAGGGAGAGAGAGCGTTTCTTTCTGGCGGCACGCTTGATATCTTCCTTGAAACGTTCCATGAAATAACGGCGCACCACCAGCTCCGTGAGATCGTCCCTTATCGCAAGTTCCTGCGTCCTGGAATATAGAAAGGCGTTCTGTACGGCCACGGCTGCGAGGTCGGATATGATATCCAAAAGACGGAGGTCATCCTGGGTATAATTGTAGTCTGTCGGATTATCCATCCTCAGTATGCCTATGACCCTGTTCTCGCTCATGAGCGGAACTGAGATGAGCGAACGAAAAACCCTTTTCGAGTTTTCGATCTCCGCGGCGGGAAACCTGAAATCCTTCTCGGCGTCTTCTATAAAAAGCGATTGCCTGTGCCTGAGGACCCAATGGTCGAAATAGTCCCCCTTCTTTTCACTTATCTGCGAACCATCTTTTGAGGCGGAAAGCATCAGTTCCTGTTTTTCCACATTTACGATAAACAGGA
>JAQUQN010000105.1 GCA_028716065.1 Candidatus Omnitrophota bacterium | reverse complement strand
ATGATAACGGTCCTATACCCGGCTTTCGCGAAGATCTTCATCCCATCCAGTACCCCGGGAAGGATGATGAAGTCCTGGGGCGTCGTGACATAGCTGTGCGGAGTCCACCCCGCCGGGTCCTTGTTTATAACACCGTCCCTGTCCAGAAAAACGAACCTTTCACCCACAACGTCCTTTCTCTCAGGCCCGAATGCGTTCTCTATATCGTCCTTCACGAGGAACGCCAGGAAGAACAAAGATAATCCCGAAAAATGCATCATGAGACGCGACATTGTGGTATTAACATGAAAATAGATGTTCTTTCCCGTAAGGACCATAAAAGACGAAAAATAAATAAAGAGGTTCAACAATATAAAAACGCCTATGATCCCGACATATGGCTCTTTCGTTTTGCGGAACCTGAGCACCGTAAATCCCAGAACAGCGATCCACAAAATATTCCATTTCTTCGGGCCGAATATCTCCTGTTGGAACTTGTTCGATATAAAAGGTATGTGCCTTACGTTCTCCTGGAATTGGGCCGCCGTCAGTTTGGAAAGCTCTATATCGGAATTACTGACGCCCAATACATGTTTAACGAGCATCCACGGAGCGACCGTCACAGCCAGAGGGATCAGGTAAAATACCGCGATATCCATCAAAGACCGTTTTTTGTCCTTCTCCCGCAGCACTAACAGGGTTATCACAAAAAAACCGGCAAGGATGAAAGAGATACCTTCATTTTTGACAAGGAATCCCATCCCGGAAAATACAGCAGAAAGCGCGAGCAGGTCCCTCCTTTTTTCCATGAAGTATCTCACAAGGAAGATAAAAGCCGCGGTTACCATGAAAGTAAGCGCGACGTCACCGTACCCGTTCGCTGAAAAATTAGCTATTTGAGGGACCGTGCACAGAAAAAACGTAAAGAGAAAGGCCTGCTTGCGTCCGAACATCCTTCTGAAAGAATAGTAAAAATATATCCCGAAAGACACATATATCAGGGGGAAAAGTATCATAACGAGATTATCGTTCGGCTGCCCCAGGAATTTATAAATCCATGTCTGGCAAAGCGGGATAAGGAGCGGGTAATCCAGGTGCCCCTGACCGGCGCCTTCGAGAGCCGACAACTTCAGGGGAAAACCATTATACATGAAGAACATTTTGCTCTTGATGCCGAAATTCAGTATCGCATCATAGGACTCAAGAGGTTTTGAAAGAGCCCTCAGGAAAACACTCGACACCTGGAGGGCCAGGATCGCACCAAGTGCCGCAAATACCGCTCTGCCCACATGACCATCTTCCGGATCGGGCGAAAGCGCCCGATCCGAAGGGTCTCCATGGGACCTGACCGTAAAAACGGCGAAAAACAGGACCACGCCCCATGGCATGAGGACTCTGGCAAGATCGAACGACATCCCCGCCAAGGCAAGGACGAGAAAACTAAAAGTAACGGCGCCCAAGCCCAGAACAAAAGAAAGCGCTGCTTTTTCAAGAAAGAAATATGTGTTCTCCCTTCCCCTGACGATCATACGGAAAACGGAATAACCGATAACGGTCAGAGTACCCAAAGATAATATAAGCCTGATAACTTCCATTACATCCTTCTTTTCATAATGTACGCTTTATCCTTGAATTCGGCCACCTTCTCAAAATCGCTCATGTCCGGGACCTCGAAATCCCCATAAACAAAGTAGTACTCGTTATCACTCGTTACGGCCCTGAGCGGCCACAGGTAATATATAGCGCGTACTTCCTCTATTGCGTAAAGTCTCATGCCGGCGAATTCATAGGTGGAACCCGGAGGTACGGTAGAACGGCAAAAATTAACGAATTCGTAAAAATCCTGCCCCATAAGATAGATACGTTTACCTTCGAGATCTTTATTCGCAAGAGCAAAAAATTCCCTATAGTCGCCTTTTTTGTTCTCGGCAAAGAAGAAGACCGCCCAGAGGACAAGCCATATCATGAGGCATACCCCCAGAAGTTTTCTGAAAATGTCCGGACCGATCAATGTATTTATTCTCATGGTTCAGATCTTCTTTTTATAAACATGTATGATGTGCAAAGCCACTCCAAAAACGAACATTATAGTACCTTCAATGAACAGGAAAGCTCCGGTCATCGTATGTATCCAGTGCTGGCTGATCCGGCCGGTCGCAAGATATTCGAACAGGCTATTCATGTTGAAAAGCACGCTTAAAAACATGAATATCGCGCCTGCGGCCATCATATTCTCCGGCTTGGCCACTCCTCTTAAAACCCTGTTCTTTGACTTCTCGAAAACAAGGTCTTTATTCTTCGCATACGCTATGAAATCCTGCATAATGAGGTTAATGAAAAACAGGATCGACCCTACTATGACCGCGGCTACCACGGCTATTATCCGGTATATCATGTACTCGGGTATCTCCCTGTTGAGCGCGTAGTACCAGACCACGGGTATCCCGTACGCGGCGGCGGCGGCCATAAAGAACATCCCTATGGTCCCAAAAAAAGCGAAAGGCCTATAAGAAAAACCCATCTCGAATATCATCATGAGGAAACGATATCCATCCTTGATGATACTTAGTTTGCTCCTCCCTTTTCGTTCGCTATAAGACATAGGAAGCTCAACGATCTTCATATTGTCCGTAGAAAGGGCCTTGCAGGTCATGACCGGCGTAAAATGAAGACCGTCCGGCAGCGGACAGATAGTCTCGAACGCTTCTCTTCTCAGGAGCCTCATTCCACTGGCCGAATCCGTGATCTTTGTCCTCCACAAGATATTTATAAGCCTCACATAAATACCGTTGCCGATCCTCCTCACCGGAGGCATCTTGCTATCCTTATGCATCCTGGACCCGATAGATATTCCTGCCCCTTTTTCTTCGAGCGTCCTGTAAAGGTCTATGAAAAAATCCGGGTCACAAGTGCCGTCCGCATCGAAAAATCCCAGATAATCGCCTTTCGCGGAAGCAAACCCTTCTTTGATCGCGGCACCGTAACCTTTGTTCTTTTCATAGGAAATAAGTTTGATCGCGCCCCGCGAAGCATATTCCCCGGCTATCGCGGGCGTAGAATCCCTGGAGCCGTCGTTAACCACAATGAGCTCGACATCAGATATATCCGTAGCCTTAACGATCTTTTCCTTAGCTTTTATCATCCGTTCGATGGTGCTTTTTATCGCTTCCTCTTCATTGTACGCCGGCACCACTATGGACAGGACCTTTGCCTTCATTCACACTCTCCATTTCCAAGAACAACCCTTTTCCGACGAGGAACGCGACCCTCCTGCAAGAAAGACATAAGCTTCCCCGCATCAAGTGACCCATACTTTAACTCCATAAACCCTCCCGACCAACTAATTAGTTCAGAATATCGAGCATTAAGTATCGCGCCCGGACTACACTGCACTCACGATCCTTGGGCTACCCCGCGTCTAACACATCCTCCATGTCGTCCTTCACCAGGAACGCCAGCATAAAAAGCGCTATCCCCGTAAAATGGACCATAAAACGCGACATTGTCGTCTTTGAATAAAAATAAAGGTTATCCGGGCCGTCTATCATCATGTAGGCCGCAAAATAACAGAGAAGCGATAGGCCCAGAAAAAGGAGTAGATGCCCCACCACCCCTTCGGTAAGTTTTTTCCTTTTCCACGCCATAGCCGCCACGAGCGCCACCCAGAAGATGTTCCATTTCTTGGGACCGAAGATCTGCTGCTGGAAAGAGTCCAGGACAAGCGGGATCTGCTTCATGTTCTCCAAAAGACGTTTAAGTGTCAACTTTGACGGATCAAGGTCGCAGTTCACAAGCCCTTCCGCCGACCGGAACGACATCCATGGCCAGGCAATGACAGCCATTACCGCGAACGCTATAAGGAGGTCCGCCAGGGCCACGGGTTTTTTTGATGTCTCTTTACTGGAGATAAAGACCGACACGACGAGCGCAAGAACGAACGCAAATACCACGGCCTCGTTCTTTACCCAGAACGCGATCCCCAAAAGCGCCGAAGAAAGAAGTATATACCGCCTCTCATCGTAACGCATGTAAAGAACAAGATAGCCTACGGCGCCGCCCACGAGCCCCCCAAGTATCATATCTGTATGGACCACCGTGGCATAATCGACGAACTGCGGT
>JAQUQN010000104.1 GCA_028716065.1 Candidatus Omnitrophota bacterium | reverse complement strand
TTTTGCTGCTGATGTCGATAAGTTTAACATTATTGGTCACCTATCGAATGGCTCTAATGACAGTTCCTTTCTCCTCTATAGCTATAATATTGGGTTTTCAGACCCTTCTTAATGCTTATGGAGGAAGGGCCGCCCATGGTGCTGAAAATAGAAAGGACAGGATCAGGAAGGTCATTTTGTTCGGGATTTTGGCGGTCATCTTATTGCATGGAGTAATGGATTCATCTTGTTTGATGTTTTCAGTGCGTAAGGGCAAGGCCCGTTTCTCCCCTCCTTTTAAGAAAGCCCTGGCCTTTTTGAGGACAGATACGTCCCCGGCAAGCGTTATATGGGCCAATGCCTATAGAGGCTATTTAATTCAGACATATAGCAATAGGGCAACCCTGACTGACGCTTTATTGGAAATACCGGAGATAAGGCGGAGGATAATAGAAGGATCACATGTTTTATTGAGCGATCGCGAAGCGGATCTGTTAAATTATTGTACCAGATATAATGTGAATTATATCTTGGTTTCTTCTCCGGATCTGAGGGATTCGGCCAATTATCTGGGCATAGATTACTATGGATATTTCACGAAAAAAGGCAAATATTTGTCCAGAAGCGGCAGGAGTAAGAATATCATAAAGCTTTTGTATAGGCCGCAAATGTTAAGAGGGCTTGAGCTGGTTTTTAAAGATGGCGACTACTCCATTTATCATGTTGTAGGTACCCGTCGCTAGCATATTTTTGACATTGCAAAAGGGTTAATGTCTTATTCCCTAGATGAGTATACCCGTCGGAAGACACCCCTACCATAGCGAACCTCCTGTAGTTTCGTAAAAGATTAGTATTTTATCTCTATAATATTAGATTTCTCGCGTATATCAAAGAACGCGTGCGCCGGGAACTCAAAGCCTCCATTCTTGAGCTTGTACCCCGTATGACGCCTCTTGAAGTTATATTCTCTCATGAACTTCCGCAGATCATCATTTAGCTGTTCCAGTGTTGTATAGGGCTTTGGCAGCATGCATAGATAGAACTCCTGCCATATGGTCTGGTTGAGTCTCTCGGCATACCCGTTAGTCCAGGGATGCGCTTTCTTGGTAACGGTATGCTCGACACCGCATCTGGCAAGGATCCTGTGGAAGTAGCTGTAATCATTCTTCCACCTTGCCGAGTAGAATTCGACACCCTGATCGGTAATGACCCTTTTAATCTTAAAAGGCGGAGTGTTATTGAATATATGGTTTACAAAGAAGTCTACCGCATTATCGGCTGTCTTTCGATCATACACCTTCGCCCACCCATAGCTTGAATAGTTGTCACATGCCGTATATTGGCATAGTTTACCTAATCCCTTGACCCCGATGACGAATGTATCCATGCCTACCAGTTCCCCGGCCTCCTTGGCCTCTATGTGATTAAATTTAGCCTGCATATGTTGTTTCTCCTTCATTGTTAATACGCTCTTGCCTTGAGCTTCAGCCCATAACCTTCTTTTACGTCTCGAATTCAAGTTCTCTTTAACAAGATAGTTCCATACAGCGTGACCTGATATGCGGGGGTTTTGTTCACGGCCTATCCTATCCGGTCCATGGGTCGGATGATCGTAGACATAATCAAGTATCCTTAAACATTGATCCCACATCAGGCGATGGGGTATAAGAGGCTTCTTTTTGACAACGTTCTTCAACCCGTCATCGCCATATCGTAAGAATCTACCAAGCCATTTATAGAACCATTTCTTAGAGAAGCCGTATTTAGCTCTGACCTCTTGCCACGTCAATCGCCTCAACCGCCAATCTTCAAAGATTCTCTTTCGCAAGGCAAAGACCATATCGGAATCATTCATACACACCTCCATCGAAACAATTATACATTAAAAACGAAAAACAACAAAAACAACAACCTAAAAACAAAATCCCAGTCACCTCGAGTGGGGAATAAGTCACATTAATGTTAAAATATAAAAAAGTTATCTTCTTGGCCTTGACGTTATTTATATAATATGATATATTCTATATGGTGGTGAAAATCGGTCATTTTTTTTGAGAGGTTTATTTAATGTTTAAAAAAGTTTTAGAAAATGTTTTAAAAAAGGTGAAGAAATGATAGATTATTACCCTGGTGGACATCGCAGGTTTTTACTGAAGGTGATCGCGGCCATCATGATCGTCACGTTCGTGTGGTATGATATCGCGTGGGCGGGCGATCTTTTTTATTTCCACCCTGTGCCCGCAAATTCCGCCAAGGGGCGTCTTGACATAGAAAAGAGCGTTCAGGACGTAACCAATTACGACCTTTTATATTATAATAAGCGTAAATCTGCAGCAGATAAGCTTCTTCCTACCGGCAAAGAAAAGGAACAATCCCAGGAATTCGCTCCAGGCTATGTCCAGGAACAGCAGGAAAAGCACGAAGATATAATAAAGCAAAAACAGGCCTCCGAAGACATGATGTGGCAGATGCAGGATGCTTTGCGCAAGAAGCTCCAAAAGGGCGGAGAGGAGGACTGGAACCTCAAGAAGAGACGCGGCGGCGGCGGCGAAAAGAGAGGACAGGAAGGCCAGGCTTTGAAATATACCCTTTCCGACTATGACGAGGACGGCACTCCGCAGACCTTGAATATTTACGATTATAATCCTGACGGATCATTGAAATCGATAACTTCGTATGACATAACGGGTCTAGACAAGTCTAGATGGATATCCAAGGGGCAGGAGATAGAGGACAAGGAAGGTAAAAAATTCTTCGGGTCGTTCACGGGGGCCGACAAGGAAGGCCTGACCGATGACAGGATACTGGAGAAGGTGGTATATACCGGCTCGAAAGGCGAAGAGCGCATAGATTATGTCCTTTCCGACTATGACGAAGAGGGTAGTCCCACCAGCGTGAGCATGTACGATTACAATAAGGACGGCAACCCCGAGAACCTGGATGAAGTGGTCACGTACGATCTGGAAGGCCTTGATATAGATTTTTCCAAGTCCAAAGATGGATGGGCAGACCTTCTCACTGAAGACAGGGTATCGAAGACAGCGGTTTATGAGGGCGCAAAGGGAGAAGAAAGGGTGATCTATGTCCTTGACGACTATTTCATAGGTGAAGACGGCGTGAACAGGGCCGGTGAGATGAGCGTTTATGACTATAATAATGACGACGATGAGAAAAACCTGGATGAGGTGCGCACTTATGATATCTCTGAACTCAGCAATCAGGATAATTGGGATGAGATACGACAAGACCTTCTGAGCGATGATGAGGCAATACTTGATACGTACAAGGACAGGCTGCTCACCATATCGGAATTTTCGGGTGAAAAGGGCGGGGAGAGGATAGAGCAGACCTACTATTATGAGGACGGGATAATCGTAGAGCGCAAGGACTATGAGTATGAAGAGTACGAGGCCAAATACAGCGAACACAAAGGAAAAAAGCTTACCAATATCTACACGTTTGATGTCTCCGGAATGGCTTCAGAGGAAGAGAAGAAGAAAAAGTCGGTCATCGTGCGCAACGATGACGGAACCATAGATTTTGCCAATTCGGAACTGAATGGAGATCTCGTCGGCGAGGACACGTTCAGCGGTTCAGGAGGCCATGAGCAGATCCAGCAGAGTTTCGTTTATGAAGACCAGACCATCGTGGAAAGAAAGGACTATGAGTACGAAAATGGAATCCTAAAAAACCTTTATACTATCGATGTCATTGGCGCAGGTACCGAAGCGGAAAAAAGGAGAAAATCCTCCATCGTGCGCAACGCCGACGGTACGATAGACTATCTTGCTTCGGATTTGAACGGTGAGCTTGCGGAAGAGGCCGTATTCGAGGGCGCCCGCGGCAAGGAGAGGATATCGGAGACATTCTCCTATCAGGACGGCCAGATATATGAACGGAAAGAGTATGATTACGAAGGCAAGAGGCTTGTATCAATAAAAGAATATCATGTTTCGCTGCTCGAGAGCGAGGCCCTGAAGAGGACCAGAGGAGAGGGAGAAGAGGCTGCGACCAGTTACCTCGTAGGCAGGGCCGGGCATGAACAGCTCGTGAGGATCACGGATGCGGCCGGCGTATCCATATTTGACCTGGGCGATAATGCGCCAATAGACCCCAGAGAGATAGAAAAATACCTGGATGAATCAGACAAA
>JAQUQN010000103.1 GCA_028716065.1 Candidatus Omnitrophota bacterium | reverse complement strand
CCCGCTGTAATCTCTATGCCGCACGGCGGCACCTTTAACCCCTCTCCGGGCTTATACTCAATAAGGGATTCCCTGATCTGTTGGACAGTGGTCCCTTGAGTCGTTATACTGCATCCCTGGATCTCGAGTTTCTTTTCCAGTTCCGCGACGCGTATCTTTAAAGATTCCATTTCGGCGATCTTCACTTTGAGCGCGTTGATCTCCGCCATCATCTCCGCCTCTCCGGCAATGGCTGCTGGAGCGGAAAATATCACGCAGGCTGTAAATACCGTAAAAAACATCCGAAATAAATACCTCAACATCTTTCCTCCCCCTTTCCTGTTTTGCCTATCTCTTGATATCATCTACTCTTTCCTTTTATCGGTATGCCTTTTGACCGTAACTCATCCGTCTTCTCCTTCGAACATTCCATGCAGAGAAAAACGGGGCTGGCATTGCTCTTGTCATATCCGGCAGTCCTTATCAACCTCCAGAGGTGCGAGACCTTGCCGCATTTATCGCATCGTCCCTCTTTCACGTGCCAGACCTCTATCGCTTTCGAAGTGAATATGAATTTATCTACCCAGAAGAATATGGCGCCACCTATGAGGTTTGCTATGATGGTGGCGTAAATGCTCGTACCAAGATGCCTTACCACCAACCATAGTATGGGAGTGCTCAGTTGCCACCTGATGAGATATAGTATGAATCTTTTCACCCTTTAACCTCTATCGAATCGATATAGAACTCTTCCCACTTCTCAAGTTCGAAATCGGCGCTGTCGCATTCAGGACATTTGAATGTCGGCTTGGCGCTCTTCCAGGTTTGCCCGCATTTTTTACAATGTACGCAGAATTCGGCGATATTCACATTCAGCGTTGTATTGGTAAACCCTTCCTCCCCGGCAAGCAGATCGAACACGTCTTTTAAACGCTCGGGCGCAACATGACTGAAAGGGCTCAAGTAAACGTCGATAGCGACATTGACGCTTTTATCCTTGCCCCTGATCTTGCTTTTCAATTTATCGAGTATCTGATTGGCATATGTTAAATCGTGCATTGAGTACCTTTCCTTTATTATAAATACCTTGCTTCCCTCAGATAACCTACGTAATCCTTTATCCCATCTTCAAGCGTCCGGAAGTTGCGGGTATAACCGGCGGCCCTCAGCTTCTCCATCCTCGCTTCGGTAAAATACTGATATTTAGGCCTGAGAGTCTCGGGCATCTCGATATATTCTATGGAGGGTTTCTTCCCAAGCGCCGAAAACATGCCCCTGGCGAGATCGTTCCAGCTCCGCGCCGTGCCTGACCCGAGATTGAATATGCCGGACTTTTCCTGATTCTCCAGGAAATAGAACAGGACATCTACCGCGTCTTTTATGTATATGAAATCTCTCTTCTGCTCGCCATCCTTATAATCATCCCTGTACGACTTGAACAATCCTATGTGTCCCTTATCGCCTGCCTCGCGGAATTTCTTGCAGACGACGCTCATCATCTCGCCCTTATGATATTCGTTGGGGCCGAAGACATTAAAGAATTTAACGCCTGTCATCTCTCGGTCGAGACCGTTATTCAAAATCCACATGTCGAAAAGCTGCTTCGAATAACCGTACATGTTAAGGGGGCGCAACCGGCGGGTGTTTTCATTCGAATCGTCATATCCGAATTCGCCGTCGCCGTACGTGGCAGCCGACGAGGCATAGATAAATTTTACTTTATGTTCCTTCGCCCATTCCGCGAGCGACTTGGAGTATTCATAGTTATTCTTTATAAAATACGCGCCGTCATTAAATATGGTCGAGCTGCAGGCGCCCAGATGGATTATCGTTCTGATATTCTTGATCTTACCTTCATTGAGAAGGCCGGGGAAATCATCCTTCTGGATATAGTCCAAAAAACGCTTGCCGGCGAGGTTCCGCCATTTTTCGGACGTACCCAAATTGTCTACGACGATTATATTATCAAAGCCTTCGCAGTTCAGTTTCCAGAGGAAACAGCTTCCGATAAAACCTGCTCCTCCGGTCAAAATCAATATTTCCTTTTTCATGCATGGCTTTCGTTAGTACTACTTATTTCAAAATCGTGCTACTTAAGGTAAAAAAAATTATATGTCCCTACCGGTGCTCGACATGGCAAGCGTCACGTGCTTCACGCTTTTGACCGCCCTTAAACGGTCAGCGAGTTCGCCGGCTTTTGCGGGAGCGCCCTTGACCGCAATGATCTCAAGGCAGTTATTATGGTCGAGGTGTATGTGCTGGGTCGACACGATGATACCCTGATAATCATGCTGAATATCGGTAAGTTTGTTCACCAGTTCGCGTTTATGGTGGTCATAGAGCGTGATGATGGCGCCGGCTATCTCCTTACCCTTCCGCCACTCCTCGCTTACCAGTTCCTTGCGTATGAGGTCCCTGAAGGCCTCGGAACGGTTCGTGTAACTTCTCACTCCGATGAGGGCATCGAACTTTTTGGACAACTCCGCGTCCAGCGATACGCCGAACCTTACCAAACTTGCCATGAGTTTACCTCTTGGTAATACGAATATGAAAATTGTAGCACAAAAACTTTATCTGTCAAGAAAAATATTTTTATCCGAATGGCTTACCGTTGTCATCATCACGATCCTTCGTGAACAAACCACATCTTTGTCTTCTGACAGACTTTGACCAAAAGCAGCATGACGGGGACCTCGATCAATACTCCCACTACTGTAGCCAATGATGCCCCCGAAGACAAACCAAAGAGGATCGTCGAAGTCGCGATAGCCACTTCAAAATGGTTGCTTGCTCCGATCAACGCGGAGGGCGCGGCGTCTTTATAAGATAATTTCAGCCGTTTAGCCAGCGCGTATGTTATGCCAAAAATAAGGCATGTCTGAATAAAAAGCGGTATTGCGATCAGCAAAATAACCTGCGGCTGGTCAATGATAAGTTCGCCCTTGAACGAAAATAATAAGACAAGCGTGATGAGCAAGGCGAATATCGAAACCGGCGTCAGATAATGCAGAAATTTCTCCTCAAACCATTTAAAGCCCTTATTGGCAATCAACCATTTCCTTGAATAGTAACCTAATAACAGCGGCAGGCCGACATAAATGATCACCGATAATACGATCGTCTGCCATGGGATGGGCATCTTATTCACACCCAATAACCATCCGCCCAGAGGGGCGTAGAGAAAGAGCATCGTCAATGAATTGATGGCGACCATCACCAGCGTATGCCCATCGTTGCCTCTGGCAAGATGCCCCCAGATCAAAACCATCGCCGTACAAGGGGCTATGCCCAGCAAAATACATCCCGCAATGTACGAACGGAATAGCTCCACCTGCGTCCCGCCTTTTACAACTTCTACGCCCGGCAACCACCCTTTGAATAATACTCCCAGAAAGAACGTCGCTATGGCAAGCATGGTAAAAGGTTTGACACACCAATTAACGAACAAAGTAAGAATAACCGGCTTCGGCGTCTTCCCCGCTTTAATAACTTCCGCGAAGTCGATCTTGACCATGATTGGATACATCATGAAGAAGAGGCATATCGCGATGGGGATAGACACCTGATAAATGGAGAACCTGTCGAGCGCCACCGCAACCTGGGGAAATACTTTGCCCAGTAAAATACCTAGCCCGATGCAGATAACAACCCATCCGGTCAAATACCTTTCGAAGAAACTTAAACGGCGCTCTTCATGGATAACGTGTTCCATCTACCCTCTTCTCAAAATAATTTCAAAATATAAATTCCCGTGTAATACAATCCTACGAGGATAAAAATGATACCGGTCACTCTGCGGGTATAATATTCGAGTCTAATGATCTTATGAAACCAGCGGCCAAGCGAAGTAACTCCTAATGCGATCGCCAAAGCGAACATGAGCACCGGAATGCCGGTTCCCACTCCGTAAACAAACGGCAGCAACGTCCCGGCCTTGCTGTTAAGCGCCAGAGGAATAAGGCTCCCAAAAAATAACGCCGCAGAGATAGGGCAAAATGCCAATGCGAAGATAAAGCCCAGAAGAAAAGCTCCGGGGGCACCGGATTCCACGAGCCTATTGTGATGTTTTTCAGAAAGCGCGATACCGGGCAACCGCAGGGTTATCGCTTCCAGCAAAAAAATCCCCGTGATTATCAAAACAGGTCCCATGGCCTTTCCCATGTATCTCTGTAAGAATTGGGCAACCTGCGGCAC
>JAQUQN010000102.1 GCA_028716065.1 Candidatus Omnitrophota bacterium | reverse complement strand
GAAACGATATGGTCACCATTCGAGGCGATGTTCAGTATGGCCAAAGTGATCGCGGCCTGCCCGGAGGAAGTCGCGACAGCCGCCACACCGCCCTCAAGAAGCGCCACACGCTTCTCAAGCACATCTACCGTAGGATTCGAAAGACGCGTATACAGGTTACCGAACTTCTTTAAAGCGAAAAGGTCCGCTGCTTCCTGTGTGTCTTTAAAAACATAAGACGTTGTCTGGTATATGGGCACAGCTCTCGAGCCGGTTGTGGGATCGGGAGTGTACCCGCCTTGCACACCTATCGTTCCTGGATTCCATTTTTTCTGGACCATGATATTCCCCCTTATTGGCTTTGTTTATTATTATATACTTAATGTATGCTTTTACAACGCGTTAATTTTACGTTCCAACCATCATCAACTGCCTTACAGGCATCTCTTATATCCCCCCTCCCTCAAAGCACCACACATCGTCGTATCTTCGTTTTTCCGTCACCTCAAGTTGAATGATCTTGGACTCCCGCACGGTGACAGTAATAGTGCCATATCCAAGGGATCTCACCGCCTCTCCTATATCCTTCACGATCGATCCGTTGACCGCGATTTCCACAAGGGACTCTTCCCTTACCGTGTTCTTATCATATATGCTCATTTCCCCTCCTTGAGATCCTTCGACTCCCACTCTCTTAGCTCGTGTTCGCTCAGGATTAATTCGATTTTACAACTTGCTCTTTCTATCGGCCCGCGCAAGTTGTGAGATCCTTCGACTCGGTCGCCATTCGGCTCCCTCGCTCAGGATCAATTCGACCTTACAACTTGCGCTCCCTCCGGTAGCGCAAATCGTGGTCTCATTAAAATAAAAAACCCACTGCGTCATTTTTCCTGGCAGTGGGTATCTTTCTGGCTATATGCATTCCGTCTATCTACGCATACACGCCCTCCCCCTGCCCGAAAAACCGGGCATTTTCATGCAACACATCATAAGTTCGAATAAATATAAAGTAGCCATGTTATCCTCTTATATTGAATACGCAAATACCTGCTGCGCCGAATCTACCTTGTTGACCAGTTCTTCGAAAGTAATGTTATCGATTATCTCCGATGTCGCCTGATCCACTCTCTGCCATATGCTCTTGAACACACACCGGTGGATATCCCCGCATCCTTCGTATCCTTGATGGACACAGGCTATGGGTTCTATGGGGCCGTCTATGAACCTGACCACATCCCCTACAGTTATCCCATCCGGAGGCTTGGCCAACAGATACCCTCCCACCTTTCCGCGCCTGCTTTCCACAAAACCGCCCTTTTTGAGATCAAGGAGCACCTGCTCAAGGAACTTGACGGGAGCATCTATGCGCTTGGCAAGATCGTTAATAGTTACAAGTTCCTTGTCGTAATGCCAGGCAAGGTCTAGTACTGCCTTTAGCGCGTAATCTCCTTTATATGTGATCCTCATCCCTCTCTCCTATTTCTCTATAATCTCTATCAACATAATAGAGTATATCAGCGAAAATTAAAATTGTCAATGCTTTTTTTGAATTAATTACTGGGGGCGTGAAGCAAGGGGCTAGGTAAATGGTGTACTATCCCCACGTAGGTCAATTTACAATTCACAAAACCGATGGCTACCGACTCTCTAATTTACCGGTCATCCAGTATTCTTTATCGTTAAGATTGGTGATCTTAAGAGGTTCCATCTTCGTGTTCCTGCCGAGAATATATCCTGACCCGTAGAAATTCCTGGCCCAATAGACCAGTTCTTTCCAAAAATAATACGTCGCCCACTCCCACAGCGGCGGCGATACCTTTCTCACTTCATAAGTTACAAAATCGTTGTTCACCATGACCCTCACGTAGTGGAGATATCCCCCGTCATCCTCAGGGATCTCTAGCAACATACCGCCTCCGCCGGTCACGATATAATCCACGCCTTCAAAGTTCTCATTTTTGAACATGTGCTTGTGCCCGGAAAAGACCATATCCACTTCATATTTCGCAAAAAGTTTCCTGAGCCTGTACGCCCACGGATTATTATCGATGTTGTACCAATCCTGCTGGTACGGATCGAAGGGCGGCTTGTGCATCACAACGAATATGTGATCATATTCCTGCCCCTTCTTGAGTTCGTCCTCAAGCCAGGCGAATTGGGCCTCGCTGACACCCTGGTGATTATTGTCCATCACGATAAAACAGGAATTCCTGTTCACGAAGGAGAACTCAGGCTTGCCGACATATTCCTCGAAAAGCGCCCTGTCGTCATGGTTCCCTATCGCGGCGATAAGCGGATATTTTATGAGTTTCTGCACTTTCTTAAAGGACTCAAACTGCCCCCTCGCACCGTCAAGCGTGATATCGCCAACGCTCAGGACAATATCTATCGGCACCTTCCTGAACCTGTCCTCCCTGTTCATCTGCCATATCTCTTTGAGAGTAACGGCATCATTCAAAAAGAGCCCGGAGTGATTATCCCCGAAAACTATGAAAGAAAAATATGAGCCCTGATTGCCGGCAAGTTTTTTGACGGCCGAGGCGTTGTTCTCGGCTTTATCCGCGCCTTCCATGGAGTAGAACGGGATGAGGGGCAACGCGGAATAAACAAGCAAGAGCGCCACAATAAGCGCCAAAAACCTGAAGTGGTTATTTTTGTGTCCTTTTACCGTCATACTGGATTATCCCTTCCGGTTCATCGCAGGTCGATCACATCATCCGCCGGCACGGCAAACGTCATGTCCCCCAGATGGTGTACGGTCTTAAGGTCCTGGTTCTTAAAAAGCCAGTGGCCATCGAATGCCAACGGCTCGATCTCGGCATATTTCACCTCTCCGAGAACTATATTGTAATGCTCCAAAAGATATTTGTCCTCAAGAAGAGTGCATTCGAGGACAGCGATCGCCGATTTAAGAACAGGCGCCTTTATCACCCTGGAAAGTTCGGCCACAAGCCCGGTGGCCTTGAGTTTATCGACATCCGCCCCGGATTCCGTACCGCATTGAATGATCTCCCGAATAATGTCCGCAGACGGAATGTTGACAGCAAAATCCTTGCTATTCAATATGCATTTGTATATAAAATGTTCTTCGCTGATAGTAAAAGCGACAATGGGAGGGACCTTGGATACCGGCATGTGCCATGCAATAGGGGTAAAGTCGATCTTATCTTCCCAAGTGGAACTAATAAGAACAAGCGGCCCGTGGTTCAAAAGCCTTGTCGCCATCTCAAGGGGTATCTTTTCCCTCATGAGTATCCCTTCAAGCGATCAGCTTATCTTGATGATCTTGTAGACAAGAGTACCACGCGGCACATTGATCTCTACAATATCCCCTGCCCTATGCCCCATGAGAGCCCTGCCGACCGGAGATGTCGCAGATATCTTGTTGAGGTCGAAATCAGATTCGGCTTCCGAAACCAGCATATAATCCGATTCCTCTCCTGACCTTTCGTCCTTAACCCGCACAGTTGCCCCGAGGACAGACTCTCCGTTGGCGATACTAATATTATCCATTATGAGCGCCCTTGAAAGAGTATTCTCAAGATCGGATATCCTTTTCTCGTTATGAGCCTGGGCTTCTTTAGCGGCATCATATTCGGCGTTCTCACTGATATCCCCATGTGATCGGGCCTCGGAAAGATCCTTGGCTATCTGGCGCCGTTTCTCCCCCTTAAGTAATTCAAGCTCAGAATGGAGTTTATTATACCCATCCCGGGTCAAAGATATCTTTTTTTCGTTCTCGCTCATTTTTCCTCCTATATACAGCTATACAGCCTAAAGATGTACGGCTGAACCTGCAAATACTATATTTTGCTCTAAATAAGCTGTGATGCCAGACACGAGTCATAACAATTATATAGGATTTGTTTATACAAGACAAATAAAAACTGAAGAACCTTCCCCGTATTCAGATAAAATCAGGATTGAAATTAAACACTTAAAACCGCGCTTGTAAGAGATAAAATAGTTTGTTCCAGTAACTTGCTTTTTATACCGCTTATCATTAAACTTGGTACTGGGATTATTAAACAACGCTCTTTGACGAAATATTGGGATTATTCATCAAAACGATAATGGCAAACTATTTGAAAAAATAGGGCGCAAAGTCGCGAACCTAAGTCCCCCACGGGATATGGTCGTCCGATTACCGAAAGTGATAATAAGCATTGGCATTTTCTATCTGCCTTTTGGTAGCCCTGTTCG
>JAQUQN010000101.1 GCA_028716065.1 Candidatus Omnitrophota bacterium | reverse complement strand
CAGTTTACAGAAAATCGTCGCGTGATATACTCTATGGTCAGATAGCGATAATCCGCTATCCGCACGGAGAGTGAAAATGGAAAATGGCAGAATATATTTAATAAAGGATATAGCGGAACTTTCCGGGTTGTCCGGCCACACGGTCAAATATTATTTAAGGCGCGGCCTCATAAAGGAGATAGGAAGGTCTCCCGGCACGAACTTCAGATACTTCGACGATAATACGCTCGATACCCTGAAGAAGATCAGGGGTTTCAGGAAAAATAATTTTTCGATCAATAAGATAGCCGAGATGCTTGAGGGAAGAAGATGAGTTATTACGAAGCGCTGGGATTGAAGAAGGAGCCGTTTTCCACGAGTCCCGATCCGGATTTTCTATACAGGTCTTCCGCGCATGAGTCTGTGCTGAAACGGCTTGAGATAGCGATAAGGTTGAAGCGCGGGATGAGCCTTGTCTTCGGTGATGTGGGGATGGGGAAGACGACGCTTTCCAGGGTGCTATTGCAGGAATTCATGAACGATACAGGGGTTATATTCCATATGATCCTCGATCCGGACTATAATTCCGAATTCCAGTTTCTTGAAAAACTTGTCAAGATGTTTGGGATAACGCCGAACGCGAGAACTACCCATGACTATAAAGAGGAGATAGAGAAATATCTCTTCAGAAAAGGCGTTGATGAAAATAAGACAGTGATCCTTTTGATAGATGAGGGCCAGAAGCTCACGGCGGGTTTTCTCGAGATATTGAGGACTTTTCTGAATTATGAAACGAACGATTACAAACTGCTGCAGCTTGTGATCCTGAGCCAGCTGGAGCTCTTGAATAAAGTGAAGCGGGTGAAAAATTTTTATGACAGGGTGGCATTCAGATATATCGTGAACCCCCTTGATGAAGTGGAGACTAAAGAGATGATAGGTTTCAGGCTCAGGCAGGCGGGGCTCCCGGACGATAAGACGCTCTTTTCGGAGGAGAGCATAGGCCTGATACATGAGCATAGCCGCGGCTATCCGCGCAGGATAGCCATGTTGTGCCACGATGCCCTGGAAGAGCTGATAATAGAAGATAAAGATGTAGTTGACGGCAGCATAGCCGAAAAGGTCATACGGAGAGAAGAGATATGACGCGGCGGACGGAATTACCCGAAGAGAGGCTGTTGAATCTTATCAAGCGGAATGACCGTAAGCCTGCCGTAAAAAGCCTCATCACGAAAAGCCCGGGACCGAAGGCGGATTTTTTGAAGAATATTAACAGGTATCTTGCTATAGGCCTTGGCCTGCTCGTATTTTATCTCATCTACTTTGTCGTTCATCCGGCACAATACAGGATCCATACAGCGGCGCCATCCATTCGTACGGCCGCCGCCGTTAACAGAGAAACCGTGCCTGAAAGCGCGCCAAAGGCCGATGATTACGCTCAATATTCGGCCATCATAGGGCAAAAACAACTGTTCGAATCGATCGCCGGCGCCGCCGCGGCGCAAGAATCTATACAATCCGGGAACGCCGCGAACAATTTTAATCTCGTCGGCATTATACCGGGCGACAGCCCTCAGGCCATTATAGAAGACAGAAACGCGGGTAAGACTTATTATATCTCAAAGGGCGCTTCGATCAATGGAGCGGTTGTGCGGGAGATAAATAACGGTAAAGTGGTGATGGATAGCAACGGAGAGAGCATAAGTTTGGTCCTATAAAAATGAGGTGCCTATATGAAAAAATATATCTTTAAAACCCTGTCACCGGTAATAGCGTTATCATTATTCGCGTCTTCTCTTTTCGGACAGGTTATGACCGCGGAAGGCCCGGTATCGTCCGATAACAAGGCCAAGGTCTCCTTTGAATTGAAGGGTATGGATGTGGTGGAGGTCCTTAAGATGCTGGCAGTTAAAGGCAGCCTGAATATAGTCATAGGGCCGACAGTGCAGGGTAAGGTGACGATGTTCCTGAAGGACGTGAGCGTTGATGACGCGTTCGAGATAATTCTCGCGGCGAACAATCTGGCCGTCGAGCGGAAAGGGGATATCATATATGTAATGCCGCAGAAGGAGTATGAGATCATCTACGGGGAGAGATATGGCGAGAAGAGGGATATCCGGGTATTCCAGCTCACCAATGCCAAGGCTTCTGAAGCGGGAAAGACCCTGGCGAGCATCAAGACAAAGATAGGGAGGGTGGTGGTGGATAAGGATTCCAATACCATAATATTTATCGATTCTCCGCAGACGATATCCGAGGCGGCGGATCTTATAGAGAAGATAGATATGCCGATGGTAACGAAGATATTCGAATTGAATTATGCCTCCGCCAAAGACCTGAAGGACAGGGTGCAGGAGATGTTGACGAAGGATGTCGGGGTGTTGAAAATAGAGGAAAGGACGAATAAACTGATCGTAACGGATACCGGCAGGAGGATAGAGGATATAGAGCGGGCCATAGGCTCCTTTGATGAGAAGGTCCAGCAGGTCCTGATAGACGCCAAGATAATCCAGGTAAGCCTGGACGATGTCTACAAACTGGGTATAGATTGGCAGGCGGTAATAAGACAGCTGGGCAAAGAAGTTACTCTCAGGAATGCCTTCGCTTTTACCGGCGCCGGCGCTTTCATCCCGGGAGGCGAGATACTCATAGGCAGTTTTGCCAGCGGGGACTTCGCCGCGCTCATACAGATATTAAAAACGATAGGGGATACCAATACCCTCTCCAACCCCCGCGTGGTAACGATGAATAACCAGGAGGCGAAGATATTGGTAGGGACAAACCAGCCTTATGCCACAAACACGGTCACGCAGGGCACGGCGACCACCACGACGGCCACAAACCTGACATTCATAGATATAGGCGTTAAGCTTTATGTTACGCCTACCATAAACAGAGACGGTTACATAACCATGAAGCTCAGGCCCGAGGTAAGCGCCCAGTCTGGGACATATACATACGGTACGCCTGCAACTAACGTCCCTATCATATCCACCACTCAGGCCGAGACTAACGTAATGGTGAAAGACGGGACTACGATAATCATCGCGGGCCTCATAAAAGACGAAAGAAGCGGGTCGGTGAACAAGGTCCCCTGGTTAGCGGACCTGCCCATAATAGGCAACGCATTCAGAAGAACGAGCAATGAGATAAAGAAATCGGAACTTGCGATATTCCTGACGCCTCGCATCATATCTCCGGATGTCGATCAGTTAAGGCAGGAGCCGGGGAAGCCCGAAGGGGATACCATCTTTACGATGCCGGAAAAGCCTACATTTGAAAGGCGCAGGCCCGTGGCGATGAAATCCGGATATTTTAATGAAAGGATCGTGATGGCGGAGAAGGCCGCTATGCTTCCGTCAAAATTGACGGTGGAGGAGTATTACGGCCTCATCCGCGACAAGATAACGGGCGGACTTTCGATACCGGCCGATGATAAAAAGTCCTTAAAGGCGGGCGATAAGGTCAAGGTGTCGTTTGTCATATATTCGGGAGGCAACCTTGTGATGCGGCCCCAGGCATTGGAATCCACCAGCGATATCTTCCGGAGATATGTTATCGACGCGGTGGAAAGGGCTTCGCCGTTTCCGCCATTACCCATATCGGTAAAAGAGCTGCGCAAGCGTTTTATCATGGAATTGATATATGAACCTAAATAGAGAGATAAAGATAGGCAAACGTAATATAAAGGTAGTATACCTATTGGCGATCGTATTCGCCGCCTCTATCGCCTTGAACGCGGCGCAATATCTTTCCGTGCGCCGCCTTGTGAAGACGGGGATCCGGCTCGAAGATAACCTGCGCGCGGCCGAATCTGAAAGGGCCAGGCTCGCGCTGTCTGAAAAGGGATTGAGTGACGATAAGAAGCAGCTGGAGTCAAGGGTCGACGGCCTGAATAACGATATCGCTAGTCTCAGTTCACAACTGGCAGCCGAAAAGTCCAATAATGGCAGGGCGCTCGCCGAGATATCTGCTAAGGAAGCCGAAATCGCGCGGCTGAGCGCCGGCCTTGCGGAGCAGGAGAGGCTTAATAAGGACATGGCCGCGCACATTTCGTATCTGAATTCGGAATATGAAAGCCTGAAGAAGGAGCACGATTTAGTCGTGGGAAAAAAGAAAAAATCCGACAAGAAGTTGAATAAGCTGGTCAAGGATATGGCCGACGAAGAGAAGACGTCATCCCTCGGCACTGTTGTAGTGAAATGACCGGCCGGGCATTCGCCCGGACGCGATGAGACGCATTACATTGATAATGGGTATGCCCGGTAGTATAATATCATCTACGGGAAAAATAAAAGAGAGGTAGCTATGGCCAATAAAATATTGATAGTGGATGAC
>JAQUQN010000100.1 GCA_028716065.1 Candidatus Omnitrophota bacterium | reverse complement strand
CATCTTCCCGTTTTGCAACAAACCGGCGGTGCCGGCCGTAGCGCCCACGAGCTCCATGGCGGATGTGACCAGTGTGCGCATGACCACAGGAACCGCCAGGATGGCATTTATATGCTGGCTCGTGCGCGACAGGATCTCGAGCTGATATTCCCGTTTCAATAAAGCGCCTTCCGCTTTCTTACGCTGCGTGATATTGCGCACGAACGCGCAGAGATACTCTTTTCCCTTGTATTCCACATAATTGACGCTCGTCTCAATGGGTGTTGTCTCACCGCTTTTCTTACGCACCTTGCTCTCAAAGGTGAACGAGCCCTTTTCTTTCGCCTGGTTCCATAATTCTTCCCACCAGGGGGGAGAAAAATTCACTTCAAGGTCTCTGACGTTCATCTTCAGCAGTTCCTCGCGGGAGTATTCGACGAACCGCTGGGCCGTTTCATTTATATAGATGATGTTCGCGTCGCGCCCTACCCAAAATACCGAATCTCCCATCCTGTCTATGGAAAAATGCGCCAGCTGGCTGAACTCTTCCGTGGTCTTGCGGTTCTCTTCCACGCCTATGGCGGAGGCTATCAGTTCGATTATCTTTACATCCTCCGCGCTGGGTACAAAATCATACTGGTAGACTATGCATAACGACCCTAACACGGCACCGCCGAATTTTACCGCGCGGCCGATATATGTCTGGAGATTATATAACTCTACATTGGGGTCGGTCTTAAGGTACTCGGTATCGGGAAGGTTTCTGATTACGACCACCTCATCGCTATTCCGTTTTATGACGTCGTAACAGATGTGGCCTTTTGCCTTATCCACCATCTTGAAATCCTTGGGCGTATTCCATGCGCTCGAGGAATGAAGCTCATCCCTTTTAAGACAATTATAAAGCGCGCAATCCCCGCCCAAAATTTCTCCGCACAGACTCGTGAGCCGGTCTATATTCTTGCCCGGATCATTCCCGAAACTTAAGAACACCTCGTTTATCCGCGTAAGCCTCTCTTCGGTCTGTTTCCGTTCGCTTACATCGCGCACTATCGCCAATAGCCGCGACCTTCCTCCTATCACCGCCTGCTTCAGGCTTATCTCTACCCAGAAGAACCTTCCGACCTTATCTTTGGCCAGCCACTCAAAAAGCTGCGGCTCGCCTTCGACGGCCTTCTCCACGAGCTTTCTGGAGTGTTCGATGGTATACGGCTCTTCACCTGCGCTCAGTTCGTTTATGCCAAGCCCCAGCATTTCATCCTTCGGATAACAATACATGTGGCAGGCCTTTTCGTTGACATTCACTATGCGGCCGTTCTCGATATCATGGATGAATATCGCGTCATTGGCGGAATCGAATATCGCGTGATATATCTCCAGCTCGTTCAGGAGCTGGTCTTTGGTCCTATCGGCGTCTTCCATAAAATAACCCTTAAATGGAACTCCACGGGCTTACGCCCGTGGTTCCTTTCTTCACCCCCACCAGATTTGCTTCGCAAATCTAGCGGTGGGGGTATCCGCCTACCCGCCTCAGTGTGACATCCGCCGAAGCACCTAGCCTATTACGTGTTGATTGCGAAGGCGGATAAAAATGGCCCTCTTTATTTAGGAGAGCCTCCGGAACTTAGATATGGTATTTTTAATCCCCATCTCTTCGCCCTTTCTTTGCATATAATATTAACATATATGGCGCAGATATTCAATAGCAAGCGATTGATTTGACAAAAAATCAAATTATATTGACGTTTCTACATATATATGCTACCCTTACGGAATGTCTCGAT
Source organism: Candidatus Omnitrophota bacterium (assembly GCA_028716065.1). GTDB lineage: Bacteria > Omnitrophota > Gorgyraeia > 2-01-FULL-45-10 > 2-01-FULL-45-10 > JAQUQN01. Next base: position 2,687 of record JAQUQN010000100.1, on the reverse strand, counting down.
TTATGGATGACGACAGGACCCTCATTAACGGCTGCCTGATAAAGGACCATGCCGCATGGGATGCCTTTATAAAGAAATATTCCTCTCTCATGTATGTTTCGGCGCTCAGCCGGCTAAAAAAATACGGCTTTACGCTGGACGGCCATGAGATCGACGAGATACGGCAGAACGTTCTCGCCTCTATCTGGCGGGACGATAAATTAAAACTGGTAAAGAACGCGCAGAGCCTGCCCTACTGGCTCGCCATCGTTTCGGGAAACGCCGCCATGTCCTATGTAAAAAGCAAAAAAAGAAAGGAAAGGCGCGAAGCGGCGTCTCTTTACGATAACATAGACGAGAAGGAACTTATGGAGCTAGTACCATCCGCCGAGGCCGACCCGCGCCAGGCCATGATCCGCGGCGAGATGGTTGAGGGTATCCGAAAGGGCTTCGATTCTCTTCCGGAAAAGGAAAGGTTGATACTGAAACTTCACGTGCTTCACGGCAAAAAATACAGCGAGATTGCTGACATGCTGGCGTTGCCGGAGGGGACCGTCTCAAGCTACATCAGGCGCGGCAAGGAAAGGCTTAAAAAACGTTTGAAAGAATTTTTACAATTTTTTGCAATAATTTGGAAGGTTGCGGCGTCTTTATATATAGGAGGACATTCATGGCCGGTTTAGAGACAAAACTCAAGGTTCATCCTACGGAATCTGAAATTGCCGACTTTCTCTCACGCTCATTATCCGTAAAGGATAGGGAAAGGATAGAAACGCACCTTGCCTCTTGCGACGAATGCCTCGCCAGAGTGGTATCGGCTTATGATTCCGTATCTGAATTCAAAAAGGCACAATCCGCCAAAAAACGAAAGGATAAAATCATGAAGAAATTCAACATCTACCTGTTCGTGGCAGTTATATGTTTCGCCCTATCTTTCACCACTCCGCGCTATTTCCTGCAGCTACTGGTAGCTACGCTGATTTTGGGCATAAAGTGGATAGTGGATTCTAAATCTACGAAGATGCTCATAATGATATATGAAGCCTGGAAAAAAGGCGGCGAAAAAGAGGCCTCCCGGATACTGGAGACGCTCAATTCAGAGCATAAGAATAGAATTTAGCCTGGAACCCCACGGGCTTACGCCCATGGTATTCTACGAAGGCGGATAAAAAAGGCCCAGGTTTCTAGCCTGGGTCTAATTTGCGAAGAAGGGCGCTTAACCCCATGCGAAAGTTTTTCGAAGCCGGATGGTTTTGGATCCTCACCTCTTTTTAGTATCTTTAACCATCCCAATTCTACGGCGCTTTCCCGCGCCTCTCCCTCCCGCCGGGCTAAGCCTTCTCTTCTTCTACTATTAAATATACCACATCTTCCGGAAGTTTCAATACCCCGCGGCCTCCCTTTTTTATTGCTAACTGCTAAGATTTTTTAAAAAATTTGCAATAATCTTGCCTCCTGCGGCGTCTTATATAGTAGAGGCAGGTCCCGCCACATATAGGCAAAAATGCTTACTGAGGCGGGATCAAATTCGCACTTATAATTTATGTCGCCCGTTGGGCTCCATAAGTTATGTGCTCATTTGAAAGGAGGTGAGAATGATGGCGATTAACGAAAATCTTAAGCTGGAGGTGTCCCGGCTGCATAAACTGAACGGCTCGGGCGCCACCAAGGCGTTCTGCGATCTTTCGATACTCGATAGCTTTGTCGTAAAGGGGCTTCGCGTGGTTGAGGGAGAAAAGGGCCTTTTTGTAAGCATGCCGCAAGAGGCCGGCAAGGACGGGAAGTGGTATACCACGGTCATCCCTCTAAAACGAGAGATAAAAGATGAGATAGAAAGGCTCGTGTTGGAGGCTTACGGAGGATAGGCTTATGGGCCGGGAGAATATTTTTCTTGGAAGGACAGGAGAGGCGCTGTCTATAGCGCATCTCGAAAGAAATGGATACAGGATCTTGCACGTAAACTTCCGCACCCCTTTCGGGGAACTGGACGCGGTCGCGAAGAAGGGCGGCATCCTGATATTCATCGAGATAAAGACCCGTTCCTCCTCTTCTCTCGGCCCGCCCTACCTTGCCGTCACCGCCATTAAAAAGAGGCACCTGATCAAAAACGCCCTTTATTATCTGAAAAGGTTCGAATTGCTTGATTCAGACTGGCGCATCGACGTCGTATCGGTAAAGATGGATCGTGTATATAACGTAGAGAACATTGAAATAATAGAGAATGCTGTGGAAGAATATTGAGGAGGAAAAATGATCGCAAAAATATATTCAAGTTATGTAAACGGAATAGACGCTCATGAAGTTACCGTGGAGACGGATGTCGGAGCTGGACTGCCGGGTTTCAACATAGTGGGGTTGCCGGATACGAGCATAAAGGAATCGCGCGACAGGATAAAGCTGGCCATAAAGAACTCCAATTTCTCGTTCCCAACGCGAAAGATAACCATAAACCTCGCGCCGGCCGACATCAAAAAAGAAGGGTCTTCTTTTGACCTGCCGGTCGCCCTGTCCGTACTGGCTTCCGAAGGGATCATTGAATGGCCTCCTTTACACAATATCGTATTCTGCGGCGAGCTCTCTCTGGACGGCAGGGTAAAACCTATAAAGGGCGCTCTCCCCATCGCGCTCGCGCTGAAAAAGATGGGTAAAGATATATTTATCCTTCCTAAAGAGAATGCCAAAGAAGCGGCGGTCACGAAAGATATAAA
>JAQUQN010000099.1 GCA_028716065.1 Candidatus Omnitrophota bacterium | reverse complement strand
TCCCAAACCATCCCTGAACGGCCCAATCCTTCGGTCGCGGTCTTTAAAAACTCTTCGAATGTCGGGCATTCTCCCCACATGCGGGGATCTGTTTTTCGCTCTTCATATAATGAACGTTCTATAAATCTTTCTGTGACATAAGGCGATTTTAAATAATCATAAAGTTGTTCTCTGTCCCATTCCGACGTGCTTGCAAGCGCCGGCGCTAAGACGGATACTTCTTTCTTTTCCCTGATTATATTCTCCTTTAATCGTAAATATCCCGCCGCGACGTTAGCCAGAAATTTTCTTTCCTCATTATATTCAAATCCTACCTTACAATAAAGGTTCATTAAGTTTTCCGCCTTATCAGAAATCATCAGCCTAAGGCGGTAAGAAACTATCCCCTCTTTGTTTACGAATTCTTTTCTCTCGCTTATATCGTGGCAAGAGACATCGAATTCTTTAAGCAATTGAGCTGCATCTTCTAAAAATTCCCTGCCATTTTCTATATAAGGTAAGGTTTTATTCATGGAGATAGTGGGACAATAAAAATTATAGCCATGGCCTGTCATGGTCTTGGGCGAAGACATCTCCGCGCCAAAGAAACCCGCGAGGAATAACCTCTTCTGCCAAAGGGCGGCTTTGAATAACCATCCAGGCATATCATACGACTGTCTACACTTATTGCCTATCGGCATGCCAAGCGAGGCCAGAAGAATCGCGAAAGAATTTGACGTTGCTTTAAGGACAAACTCTTTCGTATCAAATTCCACGAGAGAGTAGGCGGTTCTTATTTTATGATGGCGTGGCCTGGAATAAATACTTCCCGGAACACCTATGAGATTAAGATCTTCTTTGATCTTTTCCAAATCATTCTCTTTACCATAAAAACATACGGTGCCTTTTTTTCTTTTGCCGTCAAAATAGACTAGCCCGTCGCCGAAACAGTAACCCATTATCTTTATAAGATACGGCAACTGCCATGAATCGTAGCGGATGGGCAACAAATTCTTCCTGGCAAGGCTACGCAATATCTGATTTAAGGAATTTCCTTTCGAAGATTTTCCGAGCCTCAAAAAAAGTCTCTCTATATCTCCTCTATCGACTATGATATCCGCGGGGGGTTCCTCATACTCAACACCCTCGAAAGGATATATGGCGACTTCGTCGCCCTTGGAGAGCTTTCCTATTTCTTTCATTCCATTTTTTGTATAAAATGGGTGATCGGAAGTAGCTTCTATCTGTCTATTGGTTTCGGTAACAATATTAAGAACTTGTTTTTTCGGCTTTTGCTTTAAAAATCCTTTTATAGCGGTATCAACGGCTTTCTCTTCATTAAAATCCATCGAGACGAGTCTTTTGTTATAAAAATCTTCTTCGTAATCTTTTATGTACCGTCGATACCCTAACTCATTGATTATCAATGAGTTAGATAAACAATTTATGTCGAACCCGATCCCTCCGGGCGCAACAACGCCTTCTGCGTCGATATCCGTCGCGGCTACCCCGCCGATCGGGAAACCATATCCCCAGTGTATGTCAGGCATGGCGAGGGAATACTTCACTATGCCCGGGAGGAACGCGACGTTCGCCACCTGTTCCGCGGCCTTGTCCGAGCGTATGGCCTCCATCATCTCGTCGTCGGCGTATATCATGCCGTCGACGCGCATGCCGGGCTTATAACTCTTCGGCAGGCGCCAACGCTGGCCGTCTATCCTCTCCAAAGGGCCTTCCCATCTCGGCACGGGCATACTCCTTATATGTCAAAAACTATCTCTACCTTGTAGCGGTCGTCGGCCTTTACTATCTCCAGATCCGAATAGGTCGCGGCCTTTATCTCGGTCTTCAAGCGGTTCCTGTTCTCGCCGACCGGCCTTCCGAACGCCTTTGCCTTCAGTCCTTTTCCCGAGATCTCGGACACTTCGAACCTGAAGAATATGATTGCTTTCGTATAAAAATTATAAAGAAGCTCATCGAGCCATACGACCAGGAGTTCTTCGGCATTCGGAGCTTCCAGCGTGAAATCCTTCTCTATGGAACTCTCGAGCCCGTCGAGGTCCGCTATTATATCGAACATCGCGAAGGCCGCGTTCTCGAATAATTCTTTTAAGTTGCTTCCGTACACGCGCACGCCGATATCCGCGGTGTGCGGGAACTGCTCGTAACGCATCATATCTGTCCGCGTATCTTTTTCGCTTCCTCTATCAGTTTTTCCGCCTCTTTATCATTCCCCATCTTTTTGTAGCAATTGGCCATTTGCATCATGACCGTCGCCACGCGGGGATGGTCCTCTCCCAATGTCTCCTTGTGCAGCCTGAGGGCCGTCTTGTAAAGTTTGATCGCTTCTCTATATTTACCCTGGGCGGCGTATATATCCGCGAGCATCGTCGACGGCGTGCACATGTATGAAGCGTTCTCGCTCTGTTCGGAGATCCTCAGCCAGCGTTTGCACAGGGTTTCGGCCTTATCATATTCCTGATGGAAATAGTAAAGTTCCGTAAGCCGGCCGAGTATCACCATTATCTCGGGGGCCTCTCTTCCATAGACCTTCTCGAGAATGCCGAGCGCCTCTTCATAAAGTTGCTGTGATTCGTTGTACTTGCCCTGCATGTAATATAGATTGGCGAAATTTGCCAGCGTCGTGGCGAGCTGGGCGTTCCTCCCGTCGGTCTTCGTCCTGTAGATCTTTACCGCCCTGGTATAGGCCGTCTCGGCTTCGAGATAATTACCGTCCAGAAAATAGAATTTTCCCAGGCTCGTCAGCGCGGTGGCCACCTTGGGGTCGTCCGGACCCAGCGCCTTTTCATATATGGCCAGCGACTGCCTGTAGAGTGGGACCGCCTTATCCTTATTGTCCTGGGCCGTATATATCATGGCCTGGTTATCCAGCGTTTCCGCGAATCGGGGATCTTCGGTTCCGTATTTTTCTTCCGCCACCCTCGTTGCCTCTTCCGCCATGACCAAACCTTCCGAATACCTGCCCTCTTTGTAAAGAGATACCGCCTGCCTGTTCAGTTCGTCCAAGCTCTGGGGTAACTCAGCCGGCTCCGAGAAAGCAATTCCTAAAATGGCCGACATCAATACCGAAAACAAAAATAGTCGTCTCATGAACACCTCCTTGTAGTTAGATGAGTCCTTTAAAACCTATACCCTTATAGATCACCATGTTGTCCTGTATCTGAACCAGCGGCCTTCTCTTTACCCAGAAATGCCTGTAGACAAACTCCGATATCTCCTCCTTCTGCTTCAGAGTATACTGATGCACGTTGGGGTAAAGAAGTATCATCCAGACTACCGCCATGAATTTTTCGTAATTATCCACCGAAAAGTAGACACGGCTTTTCTTGAAAACTATCCCGGCGCTTTTACATGAACGTCGGGCTTCGAGCGTCTTTTTTAATTTGCATAGGTCCTGGGTATTGGCGCTTCCGAAGAACTTTCCGACGAAATGCTCGTAAAGCCACGAGGTCGTATACGGCTCTCTGGCGCTCGGGGCCATCAGCACCGCGTGTATGGCTCCGGGTGAGGCAAGGATGCCGTTATATAGATTGCCTATCAGGACGGGCCAGCTATTCTCGTCGGAGTAATAGAGTGAATGATGCAGCGTGACCAGGTTCACCCTCTTCCCGCCCAATCTTGAATTTAAGAAAGAACCTGTGTTCTTCCTCTCCGGAAATATATTATTATAATCCGCGCATATGGTGCTCACATGGGTCGTATGCTGGCGAGCGATACGCTCCTTGACTATATCCAGGGCATTGCCTTCTATGTCCATCAGATAAAGCCCGCCGCGGCAGGCCGTCTCCAGGATACGGAACTGAGGTTCGTTCGACGAACCTATGGAAAGGGCCCTTATCTTCTTCGTCAGGGGCAATGCCTTGCACAAGGTCCTCAAGACACGCGTTAGGCTCTCTCCGATATCCACCTTGTCATTAGAATGTTTGGACCAGACCTTGTCTTCCTGGAACATCATGGAATCGGCGACCCTTACTCCGTGCTCTACGAAATCCGCGCAACCCGAGCCTTTCATCTTCACTGCTCCATTACCTTTATCTCATCGAGCGTCTCGTCGGGGCCGAAGAAGAGATATATCTTGGTGCCCTTGAAGAAAGTGGCTTCGGCCGGCTTATATACCCACTTCTCCCTGCCATGTTCCTGGACCATTATCACGGGCTCTCCGCAGGAGCGCATCACCTCCTGTTTGGTCTGTCCTTTTTTGATCCTTTCTCCTTCCACGGCGCTCTTGGCGCGCCCGAAATTCTTCGTCTCCTCATCCGAGGCCTGTTTTACATCCTTCATGCTGCGGCCCACTTCTATCAACGCCTGTAGCCCCTCCGCCCGGCATTGCGCGCCCCATGTCAGGACAGAGATGACCATAATAAATATTATCTTTTTCATAGCTTACCTCTTGATATTCTTTATGTCCGATTTTTTTATTACGATGGAACCCTGTCCCGTCTCGAAAGAAAGTTTCAATTCTATCTCCTTCTTGTCTTCCCTGACTATCTCGCCGGTGAAGACTCCGCCGCTATTAAGATGGATCGTGACCATCACGCTCTTCGGCTCTGGTCTCTTTTCCTTGAAATTCAATACCGGGGGAGCTTCTGCCTTTTTCGG
>JAQUQN010000098.1 GCA_028716065.1 Candidatus Omnitrophota bacterium | reverse complement strand
GACCTGACGTGTATGGGTACGCCGAACTTCATGGCGAACTCTATCGAACGCGGTTGCAGCACCTGTGCCCCGAGGGACGCCAGCTCGAACATCTCTTCATAGCTTATTCTGTCTATCTTTTTGGCATCCTTGACGATCCGCGGGTCGGTGGTAAAGACGCCTTCCACATCGGTATACATCTCGCATACCTCCGCGCCCAGGACCTTCGCCAACGCTACGGCAGTCAGGTTCGATCCGCCCCTGCCCAATGTCGTGATATCCTGTTTCAAGCTTACCCCCTGAAAACCCGCCACTATGACGATCCTGTCCTTCTTTAATTCCTCTATGATCCTCTTCGCATTTATGTCGATGATGCGGGCTTTCGTAAAGGCGTCGTCGGTGGTTATGCCCACCTGTGCGCCCGTAAAGGAGATCGCGTCTCGGCCTAACTTGTGAATCGCCATCGCGAGTAGCGCACAGGAGACCTGTTCGCCGGTAGATACCAGCATGTCGAGCTCTCTTTCCGACGGTTGCGATGTGATCCTGTTCGCCAGCTCGATGAGCCTGTCCGTGGTATCGCCCAGAGCCGAGACGACCACGACCACTTCATGGCCCTGGTTCCTCGATTCGACCACGCGTTTCGCAGCGTTCTGTATACGGTCTACATCCGCTACGCTTGTACCTCCGAACTTCTGAACTATTATCCCTTTCGTCTTTCTCATGATATCAGGCCTTCTTTTTACCTTTAGACCCCGCCAGGGTCCAGATCCACTTGCGGACTTCTACCAGCATGGCGAGCGCCAATACCACCAACCCCGCATCTATTACTACTAAAAACCAGTTGCCCTCCTGAAAAAATTTGCCGAATTGCCATCCGAGCGCCCCTATAGAGGTTATCAGCATGAATATGGCAGGCACGAGCGTGAACTTCACGTGTTTACGCCGGCTCAACAACCAGCTCGACATGACGATCAGGGTTAGTGCCGCCACCAGCTGGTTTGCCGCGCCGAATATGGGCCATATCATGCGCCATTGCCCGCTTAAAGCTATCCACCCGCCAACAAGCACTATCAGGGCCGTAGCCAGGTATCTGTCCAGGGTATTGAAAAGCTCCTGCAGGATATACCGCGATATCCTTGTCGCCGAATCCAGCGTAGTAAATATAAAGGCGTTTAAAAATATTATTGCGATGAACGTACCGTACTTCCCCAGGATAAATCTTGTAATATAACCGAATCCCGCGCCGAAAGCCCCTATCGGCCCCCCGCTGGCCATGGAGGCGTTGAGTTCGCTCACTGACTTGAACCCGGCGGCTACTGCGATGATGGCAATGGCCGCAAGAACGGCCTCGAGCACCATCGCGCCGTATCCGATCCTCTTGGCATCATGTTCGCTCGCGATCTGTTTGGACGTCGTGCCGGCGGATATGAGCGAATGAAAACCGGATATCGCCCCGCATGCGATGGTAACAAAGAGCATTGGCCATAGCGGCCCTTCCTTCGAATTATTCCAGTGTATGAATACGGGGATAGTAAAATTCGGCCGTGTCGTCAGTATCCCCAAAAAACCTGCCGCTATCCCGAAAAATAAGAGGTAGCTGGCAAGATAGTCACGTGGCTGTAACAATATATTGACCGGGAGAACCGACGCTATGAAGCAATAGGCCAGTAAAATAACTGTCCAGATTAAAGGCGCGCTACCCGAAGGCAAGGCAACCGGTATGAACTCTCCCATCAATATCAAAGCCACGAGAAGCGCCAGTCCGATCACCGTGGATATGGCAAAGTTGACCCTTAGCCTGTATATCAGGACGCCAACCAATAATGCCACGGGTATGAGCCCCAGGGAAGGCAGGACTATCCTGGGCTCGGCGATTAGCGTTTTCGTGCATAAATGTAAAAAGACCGCCATCACGACGACCAAAGAGAGAAGAACGAACCATGAAAATATGATCCTCGCCTTCTTTGAGATCACTTCCTCGGAAATATCCGGTATGGAATGGCCGTGGTTTCTCATCGACAGAAAAAGCGACCCGAAATCATGGATACCGCCGATGAATATGGTCCCAAGCAATATTATAACGATCGACGGGCCCCATCCCCAGATGGTCACTGCCAGCACCGGCCCGATGATCGGGCCGGCCCCCGCTATGGATGAGAAATGGTGGCCGAACAATATGAGCCAGTGTTTTGCCGGTACGTAATCCACGCCGTCGAACTTGGTATGCGCCGGAGTCTTCTTGGTGTGGTCAATACCCAAAAAATTCTCGAAAGCCGTCCCGTAGAACCTGTATCCCAACCAGAGGACCACAACGGATATTATCAAAAATGTCAGCGAATTCATATGAGAGGCTTTTTCTATATTTTAATGAACTTTTCGGTCAACGAAGCGCCGCTTTTGAATTTCTCGTTGCTCGCCTGTGCGTTGGCCTCACTGAAGACTTTGAAACCGTTATGCGCTATGAGATTACCGGCCATCACGAAAGGCGCGGGGTCGCTCACGTGAGTTTTTACCAAAACCGGGGTGGCGTGATCGGACAGGACCATCACCCTTGAATCCTTTAGGCCCTTCAGGTATTTCCACACCGCGCCTACCACGAACTTATCAAAATTCTCTATCGCCGTTATCTTCGCCCTGATATCGCCGTTATGCCCCGCTTCATCCGGCGCCTCCACGTGAACAAAGACAAAATCTTTCTTCTTTAGGGCTTCCACGGCGTATTCACCTTTACCCTGATAATTCGTGTCATAATAACCAGTGGCTCCCGGGACCTTTATCTCTTCCAGGCCTATTAGTCTGCCGATCCCGTTAACGAGGTCAACGGCCGAAATGACAGAACCATCCAGGCCGAACATCCCTTTAAAAGTCGGCATGTTGGGATTCGTGCCCTGTCCCCATAACCATATCATGCTTGCGGGGTTCTCCTTGAGATCTATCCTGACCTTATTTATCTCGTGCTTTGACAGGATATTGCGGGAGTCCTCCATCAACTTTATCAATATCTGCGAGCCCTTCCCCCTGGGCATATATTTTAATATCTTCTTACCTGTTATGTCGTGCGGAGGCGTGCATTCCGCCTTGCTCAGATCTTTCAGTTCATCCAGGGACCTGGTCTTGATGACCAGGAGATTTCTGTAGCTCTTGCCATGAAAAAATCTTATCCTTTCGGAGCCCAGTTTCTCATTCAGATATTCCATCAGGATCTTCGATTCCTTATCCGCTATGTGGCCTGCGCTATAGTCGGACATTATATCGTTATATGACGTTATGAGATTGCACCTGAAGGCTATGTCGCCATCGCCGAGCTCCACTCCTATGTTCGCGGCCTCAAGAGGGCCTCTGCCCTTATAATATTGCTTCGGGTCATACCCGAATATCGCCAGATTGGCCACATCGCTGGCCGGCTTCATGCCGCGCGGGACGGTCTTTACCGTTCCCAGCATGCCATGTTTCACCATGTCGTTAATGTTAGGAATCTTTGAAACTTCTAGCGGTGTCTTGTTATCAAGTTCAGGCACTGGCCTGTCACTCATCCCGTCCCCGACCAATATCGCGTATTTCATCGATTATATCCCCATCTCTTTCAATACCAGCCCTATCTTCGGTTCCAACACTTTAGGTTTTTCAACGCTCGCTATCGCCCTGTCAGGGTCTTTCAATCCGTGCCCGGTCAGGACGCAGACGATGCGTAGTTTGGAGTTTGGAGTTTGGAGTTTGGAGTTTCTGAAAAATCCTTTACGCGCCATCTTCAACAAGCCCGCGACGCTCGCGGCGCTGGCCGGCTCCACGAATACGCCTTCACCCGAAGCGAGCAATTTATACGCCTCCAAGATCTCGTCGTCCGATACCATATCTATGACGCCGCCCGACTCGTCTCTTGCGGCTTCGGCCTGTTTCCAGCTGGCAGGATTCCCTATCTTTATTGCGGTGGCCATGGTCTTCGGCTCTTTCACGGGGTGGCCCAGGACTATGGGCGCCGCTCCCGCGGCCTGAAAACCCATCATCTTCGGCAAGTTCTTTATCAGGCCCGCCTCTCTATATTCCTTATACCCTTTCCAGTATGCTGTTATGTTGCCGGCATTGCCTACGGGTATAAAATGGTAATCCGGGGCCTCGCCCAGACAATCGCATATCTCGAACGAGCCTGTCTTCTGCCCTTCTATCCTGTACGGATTTATGGAATTGACCAAAGTTATGGAATGTTTGGAGGTTATCTCTCTTACCAGTTCCAGCGCGTCATCGAAATTGCCTTTTATCGCGATGACCTTCGCTCCGTGAATGAGCGCCTGAGAAAGCTTCCCTAGCGCGATGGCGCCCTCCGGGATCAGGACCACGCATTTGATGAGCGCACGCGCGGAGTAGGCTGCGGCTGAGGCCGAGGTGTTCCCGGTCGAGGCGCACATGACCGCCTTCGAGCCTTCTTCGATGGCCTTGGATATGGCAAGTGTCATTCCCCTGTCTTTAAACGACCCTGTCGGATTCAAGCCTTCATATTTTAGATAGACCTCGACACCCTCACCCGCCTCTTCGCTTATACGGCGGGCGTATAATAAAGGCGTACCGCCCTCTTTCAGAGTAACTACCGGTGTCTTCTCCGTCACCGGCAGGAACTTTCTATATTCTTCTATTATGCCCTGGCGCA
>JAQUQN010000097.1 GCA_028716065.1 Candidatus Omnitrophota bacterium | reverse complement strand
TTACTTACAAAATAGGATACATCGAGCGGTGAAGCAAAATAGACCGCCACGTATCCCGCGATGGCCAGAGCTATCGACAAGGCTGCATACCTCCCTACGCCGCTGACCGACCGTTTACGGTTAACCAATAAAAGATAAAGGAGTACGGGCCATATTATGTTCCATTTCTTCGGGCCGAAGAACTCCTTCTGGAATTCATAGAGTATCGGTTTTATCTTATACCACTGCATGAAGAGGCTTTGAAAGCCGACAGTGTCAAGGCCCACCTCTTCGTTGTGTAAAGATGCTGTCATCTTGATATAGTACCAGGGCAGCAACAATAACGCCATGATCCCGATATACAAAAAAAGATCTCTTATCATGCGGATCTTTAGGGGCTTGCGCGTGAAGAAGATAAAGACAGTCAATACGACCGTATTGACAGCACAGTACATGATACCCTCGTTCTTGGTCCATCCGGCCAGCGCCGACATGACGGCGGAAAGAACCAGGTACCGGCCCTGCGACGTATCTGCAATCCAGCGAAATAGGAAGAGCGCGCTCAAAAAATAGTAGTAGGCCAGCGGGACCTCCAGGTAGCCGTTCGTCGCGTAAGCGTTAAAGTGCGGGATGGTCGCCAGTAGAAAGGTAAAAAGGATAGCGTATGTTCTGCCGGCAAAACGTCTCACCGCAAAATATAGCATCGTCAATATTCCCAGGAAGTAGAGCGGAAAGATCGTCTTCACTAACTGGTCGTTCAAACTTCCTGAGCCGAGATAAAGAAGCGTCTGGGCAAGCGGTATATTGAGAGGGTAATCGGGATGCGGAAAAAGGCCTGCCAGGCGCGTGAAGAAATCCTGCGGTATCGCCCCGGCCAGATAGAATATCTTAGATTTGATCGCGTATATCGCCACCGCGTCGTATGACTCCAAAGGCTTGATCAGAGCCCGGAAGACCGTGTAGGCCGTTTCGAATAATATCCCTCCCGCCAAAAAGGCCGTTAAGAAAGGATGGGGTTTGCCGCTATCAGATAATAGGGTGGCTTTCACTTTTTCCCGTCTTCCCTTAAGAAGACGAATGCCATTTATAAGAAACAGTATAAGCCATGGCGCCATTATTGCCGTCAGGGAAAAAGAGAGTTTCAAAAAATAGAATAAGAGCATCTCGAGCGTCACCACACCCATGCCGAGGCCATATGAGACGGCGATCCGTTCCGGCGCACATAAGCCCTTGCCCCTATCCGAAATCAGGTAGAGGACATTCCATCCCAGAAAAGTGACGATGCCCAGAGTTAAGAATACCCTTACAACCTCCACCGCTATCGCTCCTTCTTTTTTCTCAAGATATATCTGGTCTCATCCAGCACGGCGGCCCTTTTATATCCTTTCGGCGCGCTGAACGGGACATCATATATGATGAGATTATCGGCACCCGTTTTTTCCAAATTTGGATAAAGATAATAGACGGCCCTTCGCTTCTCGATAGAACCGTCTTCGAGACCGATCAATTCGTAAGTATCGCGTCCGGATAGCTGGTTGTTACAAAAATCCAGGAACTCGTAAAGCCTGTCGCCGGTCACATAGGAACGCTTGCCCTCCAGTGGCCTATGAATGAGCACCTTATAGTCCTTAAGGCCATTCTTAAAAAACAGCTCCCGGGCCGTAAACATCAACCATAGCGCTATCCATGCCACGAAGGCTATCACAAGCACGGCATGAGAGATCGAATTTTTTCTTATCATTAATTATCCACTTTTAGCTTACGACTATCCAGCGCAAGAACCGTTTACCCAAAAAGAAGAGATGGCGCATGGATTTTATCGACCGCATCTGATACAAGATGATCCCGGGCCGCAGGTAGAACCTGGAGAAGGCAAGCCGCTGAAGAGCCTTCAATTCCTTGCGCGTCAAACCATCCGGTACGTAGGCGGCATTCATGAAATAAAAATGTTCCCAATCCACTCCTTTGAGCTTGCCGTGCGCTTCAAGCTCCCTGTAACTTTCCGAACCGGGGAACGGCAGATACGTGAAGAAATTAGCCCTGACGAGCTTCAGTTCCGTAGAAAAACGTATCGTCTCCCGTATCGTCTCGGCGGTCTCACCCGGAAAACCTACTATGAAAAACCCAGCGGTATCTATATCGCATCTATTGATAAGTTTTACGCAATCCCTTATCCTGGCGGTGGTGATGCCCTTCTTCATGCTGCTTAATATGCGGTCGGAACCCGATTCTATGCCGAGCGATATCAGGTAAAGCCCCGTCTCTTTCATGAGCGTCAGGAGCTCTTCGTCGAGCGTATCCATCCTAATGCCGTTCGGGACCGCCCAGCTCATTCCCAGATCTAGATTTTTCAGCCTCCTTAAGAATTCTTTTGCGTAGGAAACATCCATGGTAAAGTTATCATCGATGACATGAAACTCTCTTATGCCATAATCGTCATGCAGAAGCTTGAGTTCTGCCAGGACATTGTCTATGCTCCGTTTCCTGACCTTCCTTCCCGAGACAAGGCTTCCCGCGCAGAAAGTACACGAATAGGGGCAGCCCCGCGTTATCATGATGGGCGCTATGGGAAATTTCTGGAAGAAGGCGCCATGCTGCGATTCGGGATAATCTTCAGGATGTATGAGGTCCCACGAGGGCATCTTGAGGCGGTCCAGGTCCTCCGTCACGGTCTTGGGATTTGAATGGATCCGCTCCTCCTGACGCCAAGTTAAACCGGGTACGGAGCGAAGCTCATCTCCGCGGCCCTGTAGAATATCCAATAAATGCGGCAACCCCACCTCCGCTTCTCCGGCAAATAGATAATCCAGGTCTTTGCCGAAAAACCGCATCGTCTCTTCAGGCATGGCAGAAGGATGCGGCCCGCCTATAACCGTGGCCATCGCCTTATCTATCTCTTTTGCCAAGCGCAAAGCATCTTTAATGAACGGCACATCAAATGTGTAGCACTGAAAACCGACCACATCCGGCCGGCATTCCTCAAGATGCGTTTTCAGGCGTCCGAGATTCACGCGCTCCTTGATACAGTCAAGTATGCTGACGTCATGCTCTCCCCTCACCGAAGCCGCCAAATAGCCCAGTCCCAGCGAAGGCTGGATGTGATCACTCAGGTTATATGGCTTTACCAGTAATATCTTCATCAATCCGTAAACCTGTATCTCAATATGGCCCAAAGCGCGGTAAGGCCGTCTCTCCACGAGATCTTCTTGCCTTCCGCGTAGGTTCTTCCGTAGTACGATATGGGCATCTCGTATATCCGCAACTTTTTATTCTTCAGTATCTTGGCCGTCAGTTCCGGCTCGACCGTAAACCCGTTCGACCGTATCGTGATACCATCTATGACTCTTTTCCTGAACATCTTATATCCCGTCTCCATGTCGGTCAGCGTCGTATTGTATAAAAGATTCGTCATGAAGGTCAGGAAATCGTTCCCGATCCTGTGCCAGAACATGTATACCCTCTGGGGTCTGCCGCCGGACAGCCGCGAGCCGTAAACCACGTCGGCCATCCCTTCCTCTATCGGCTTGACCATCTCCACCAGGTCCACGGGGTCATACTCGAGATCCGCGTCCTGAGTCACCACTATATCAGCGCTCGCCTCCTTGAATCCGGTCCGCAGGGCCGAGCCCTTGCCCATGTTCCTATCCTGAAAAAGGACCTTCACCCTGTCATCAAACCTGGTATTTTTCAATAATTCCCTCGTGCCATCCGTGGACCCGTCATCGACGATTATCAACTCCTTCACGATATCTAGGCGGAGGATCTTCTCTATTATCTTTGAGACGGTATTCTTTTCGTTGTAGACGGGCATTACCAGCGACAGTATCTTCCTTGACATATTTTCTCTCCTCTATCAGAAAATTCTAGACTTATCTCTCAGGGTCTGCGATAAAGACTTCTTATCGGGTTCTATCATCACTTCCGATCCATGCAGAGGTTTCATTATTTTCAGAAAATTACCGAAGGCCCTGTTATCGGTAACCAATATATCCAATTTCTTCTTTTTCTTGCGTTTCAGTATCTTATAAAACGATATGGCCGCGAAAAATAAGGGATTCACATCGGATTTCCTTATGTCGAAATGGTCCAGTGTCACGGGCCAATCGAGGCCCTTTCTTATGTATATCCATATCTGATGCCCGGACCTGGCCACATCTATGGCCAATTCATTTATCCGCTGAGCGGAGACGACGTTATCGGCAAAATAACCGACCTTCACGTGCCTGCCCCATTTTTCGAAGAATATCCTCTCGTTATCTTTAAACAGTTTTTCGTTGTCCTTCAGTTGCTTGAAACTGAGGTTCTCCTTGTGGTAGACATAGGCGCCTTTTGCGCGCGCTGTGCGGAAACCTTCAGCCTGGGCGCGCTTACAGTAGTCCGTATCATCAAAATAACCGAGATGGTAGGTCTCATCCAGGAGCCCCACCTTTTCCATGACACTCCTTCTCATCAGCATGCAGAAACCGCGGCAGGTATAGAGCTCCTGCGTATCCCTGGCGAACGGCCTTATCTTTAAATTATACTCATCGAGGGACTCTTCCTCCTCCGGAAACTGCCCTGAAGTATTGCTGGATGGGTTCAATAAACCTATTTCGGGATTCGAATCCATGACATCCATCATCACGCGTAGCCATCCGGCCGTGGCTATCGTATCGTTATTCATCACGCATACATAAGGGGCGTTCGAGGCCTTTATACCC
>JAQUQN010000096.1 GCA_028716065.1 Candidatus Omnitrophota bacterium | reverse complement strand
ATAAGGTGAGGTTCGGCCGGCCGCTTAGCAGGGAAGATTACGGCACGATAGGGGATATACTCTGCAGCTTAAGTTCCAATAAGGACAGGATAAATTATTTCTTCATCTTCGCCACTTCCATAATCACTTTCGCCTTCGCCGCCTACCTCGATTTCTTCAGGCGATAAGCCGAGGCGCTTTCGAAAATTTCCCTACCCATATAATATAATTAAGTGCTATAATATAAATACTTTTGAGGGTGAATATGAGTAGGGGGAGCATGTCTTATATAATGGGGAGTTGAATTTAGGCCGCGGCTGCATGGCGCGGCGTTTTTATTGGGTATTAATAGGGTACGAGGAGAGCCGATCCAGAATGAAAATACTTATAGTTGACGATGAAAGAGAGATAGTCGAATTATTGAGAGATAGGGCGGTCTCTAAGAAGCATTCGGTAGATACCGCCTATAATGGTAAAGCGGCGTTAGATATCATAAAACAGAATAATCATGACCTGATATTTTTAGACCATAACATGCCGGGATTGACCGGACTGGAATTGCTAAAATATGTAAAAGAGAACAATCTTAGGCCGAAGATAGCGATAATTACGGGATATGAGGAGATAGACGAATTGTTCATGAGACGCATGGGAGCCGACGAATTTTTGACCAAGCCCCTTAAAATGAAAGATATAGATCATATCATCGATAAATACGCCAGATTAATTAAAAAATTCAGGGACGACACCCTGCAAACTTAAAATAGCTGATACGGAGGCGCACATGGTAATAGCATTAGGGATAATCGCTATCTTGCTTCTCGCGAGCGTCATATATTTAAAAAGATTCATGCGTGACATGGCGGTTGTCGAAGGCGAACTTATCAAAGAACTCAGAGAAATGAAAGTTTACCTGAAGAAGATGAGCGAAAAATAGCCGCCGGCCCCGTTTTTAAAATATGCAAAAAATCAGATACGAACTCGATCCATATAATAGGCTGGTCATCAATGAAAGCGGCGCCAAAAGCGATCTTCCGAAATTCCGGAAAGTCCTGGACGGCCGGTTCAAGACGGACAAGAACAATAATCTATCCTACCATATAAAAGCGCCCCTCTCGGAATACGATAAGATGCCTAACCAGGTTAAACTTTCAGGCCAATGGTCCCTGACCGATAAACATGAATTGCGTTTGACATTGGATAAGTCGGCCAGAGAGACTTTCGGCGATAAGATAACCTTCCAGGGAGACATTTTAGACGTAAATAAAAATTCTCTCCTGTTCGCCATCACGACTATTACAAAAGAAAACACGCGATCGACTTACGTCCTGAATATCGCGGGATCGTGGAAGGCGGATGAGAACAATAGATTGTCTTTTCACGTAAGGAGAGAAAGCGGCAAATACGATATTTTAACCTTCACCGGGATCTGGGAAATCAATAAGAACCATCAGATCGTATACCGGTATGAAAAGGCAATCCTTATAAGAAAAAAGCGCCAGACCCATACGCTGACGTTCAAGGGGTATTGGGACATAAAAGATAAGGCAAGAATATCTTATGTATTGAGCGGGGATACGGATTCCGTATTCGATTTTAACACAAGTATCGGTACCTTTAAAGAAGACTACATCCAGTATGAGGTAGGGATAGGGTTGACAGATCGCGGGAAAAGGGCCGTGCAAACGGTTAAATTGTCCGGTAAATGGAACTTGAAAAAAGATGCAGGCTTGATCTTTGAAGTCGAATACGAGAATAAAATAACAAAGGCAATAGTCTTCGGCGCGGAAGCCAGGCTGACGGATAAAGACACCATTTCATTCAGGCTGAAAAATGATAGAGAGAATAAAGATATGGGTGTTAAAGTGGAGTTAGTTCATAAAATTTTCAAGGGCGCCGGCGAAGCCTTTTTGAGGGCCCTTACGTCGAAGCGGGAATTGGCTATTTATGCAGGCGCTGCGTGGAGATGGTGATTAAGGAAAAACCAGGAGTACCTAAAAATTTCTCTACCTATATATGATAATCAGATGCTATAATGATAAACACTTTCGAGGATAGATATGGATTGGATGAATGGATATTACATGTGGTAGAGTCGGTTTCGAACCGTGCCTTAGGGCGCGGTTTTTTTATTTTTAGGCTGTTCCCAGGCAGGATGGCCCCATTAAAAGAGAGGAGGCTTTAAGACCAGATGAGATCGCGTGAATCGTTTAAATCCGTATTCGCGGCAATTTTTCTATCTTTCATACTTTTCGGGTGCGCCACCGCGCCCATTGTAGAGCCGACACGCGGCGAACTTGAAGCGGCCCGCCCTTATAAGACAACGATAGCGATAGTCGGTTTCAGCGATTCCGGCTCGCCTCTAAAAGGCATAAGTTCCATGGCGGTCTCGAAATTAGAGAACGTGCTCGCCGGCCATTTTAATCTGGTGGACCGCGGAAGGATAAAAGAGGTCATGGCGGACAGGTCCTCAGAGGATATGAAAGATCATGAAGGGATGACGGCGGTAGGCAGAGAACTTGGCGCGGCCTATCTTCTCTTCGGCAACGTGACGGCGTCCGTCTCAACGCCCGATCAAAGATCTTCCGAGAGCAAGGACTCCGAAGGGCGCTTTCATGGTTCGATATGGGAAGAATCGACGGCACAGGCCGAGATATCCCTGAGGATCGTAGACGTAAAAAGCGGCACGGTGATCTATAGCGACAGAAAGAGCGCTTTGATGCGGGACAGATATAACGAGAGGTCCTTCTATGACGAATCTTCGTTCCGTCAGGCGCTCGATGCCAGCTCATCGGTGTTCGGCCAGCTCGTCAAGGTGTTCGAGAACATCAGCTCGCTGAAGAACGATCAGGTGCTACTTCTATCCAATACGCTGACGAACGCCGCGGAGCAATTCAGGCGCGATATCATGAGGAAATTCCCGATCGAGGGCGAGGTGATCCAGATATTATCAGACCGCACGGTGCTTATCAATCTCGGATCGGCATATGGCATACGGCCGGGCGATAAGCTGACCGTATGGTCGGAAGGTTCTCCGATACTCGACCCGAAGACGGGCATGCAGATAGTCGAGAAGCGCGCCAGGCTCACATTGAAGGTCAAGGAGGTCACCTCGGGGCTCAGTTGTGTCGCGACTGCCTCAAAAAAGACGATCGCTCAGCTTAACGTGGGCGATAAGGTAGTGAAATAAGCCAGAATATTGAACCAATAAAAGGAGGGAAGCATGGAAGAGAAGGAAGTCAAGGATGTACAGGGTGAAAGCAAGAGCGATAAATTTAAGAGGCTGGCTACAAAACGTGTAAAGAACGCGATATCCAAAGTCGAATTGATAGCAAATCTCTCGGGTTCCAGTTATGAATCTACCCCCGAGGAGGTCGAGAAGATATTGGCGGCGCTGCAGGGCTCGGTGGATAAGGTCAAGGCCGCGTTTTCCAAACAGAAGATCGAAAAGACGAATTTCGAGCTGTAGGAGCAACGCCGGGGAAAAGGACATGGGCATGAGAAACGAAAAAGAAAGATCCGCTCCGTCCGGATGGGAGACTTTCAGGAGGAGCGTGCCGTGGCGGGATATCACGCTGAGCTTCCTCATCCCCAAGACGATATTTTATATCGCCATGAACAAGCCGTGGATGCTGACAGGCGCATCCATCGCGATAGCCTGGTGCGCCGTCCTTTTCGCGGCAAAATATCTCCTCTCCAGAAAGATAAATTTCTGGGCGCTCATAGCGCTTGTCATGATACTCATCCAGATGGCGCCGGTTATAATCAAGGACGATCCGAACATGAACTTTGTCGCCGGCGCGTTCGACAGCCTGCTTTTCGGGATCATCTTCCTCTCCTCGATAATTATCAAAAGGCCGCTCATACGGGTGTTCGCCGAAGCGACCGGCGCGAGGGACCACATCCCGGAACCGATATTGAAGAGCCCATACTACATGAAGGCGTGGGCCATAGTGACCGCCGCCTGGGCGGCGGTGTATATCGTTGAATCCGTAATACTGCTGTACCTGGCGCTGAATAGATCGCGGGCGCTTCTGCCGTTCGACATATTCTGCGGCTGGCCGACGGTGCTTTTAATGATATTCTTCAGCGTGCAGTTCCCTGCCGTATACTGGAAGGCGGTAGCGGTAAAAGCGGGTTTCGCGGAAAAGATTTAAAGGAGAAGAGATGAAGATCGTCGCATTTAACGGCAGTCCCAAGGCGGAACGCGGAAATACGCATGTGATGGTAACGGCATTCCTCGAAGGCGCCCAAAAAGCGGGAGCCGCCACGGAGAATATCCTCCTTGCGAAAAAGAAGATAAAACATTGTATCGGCTGCTTCACGTGCTGGACAAAGACCCCCGGCAAGTGCGTCATCAAAGACGACATGGAAGGCCTCCTGAAAAAGTACATGGATTCGGATATAGTGGTCATGGCCACGCCCCTTTACGTGGACCACGTCACAGGCATCATGAAGGATTTCATGGATAGGAGCCTGCCATTAGTCTGCCCCCAGTTCGAGATGGGAGACGCGGGCCAGACGCGGCACGTCGCCAGATATAAAAAATATCCCTCGATGATCATGATGTCGAACTGCGGTTTTCCGGAAAAGGACCAGTTCGCTGTGCTCAGGCTATGCTGCGAAAGGGAGATGCGCAACAATAAAGCGGACGTGATCGCCCAGATATACCGCAGCCAGGGCCCGGTCCTGACTTCAGACTCTCCGGAAAGGGCGCCGGCCATCGGGCATTATAAAGAAGCCCTGC
>JAQUQN010000095.1 GCA_028716065.1 Candidatus Omnitrophota bacterium | reverse complement strand
AATTTCTCTCTCTGGCGAAAGACATCATAGCGGTGGAGGCGGAGAAGGGCTGCAGCCTCGAGGGGATAGACCGGCTCATCCTCGTGGATACGCGCCATAAGTCGAGGATAGGCATCGCCTCGCAGCTGATCGATAGGCCCGTCGAAGTACATATCTATGACCACCATCCGCGAATGAAAGGCGACATAACGGCCGATAAGGACGTGTACGAAGAAGTCGGCGCCACGGTATCGATCCTCGCCGACATCATAAAGAAAAAACGCATAAAATTATCCTACCTCGAAGCGACGCTGATGCTCGTGGGGATATATGAAGAGACCGGGTCATTGACTTACAGGACTACGACAAAACTCGACGTGGACATGGTGAGCTTCCTACTGTCGTCCGGAGCCAACCTGGCTGCCGTCTCGAGCTATCTCAACAGGGAGCTCAGCGAAGAGGAACTCTCTTTTCTGACGCGACTGATAAACGCGACCGAGCGGCTGGTCATAAACGGCGTCGACATAGCAATAGTAGAGGTCCAGGCCGATAAATTCATGGGCGAACTGGGGATGCTCATACACAAACTTCTCGATATAGAGAATATTCCCGTCCTTTTCGCTTTTGTCAAGAACCCCGACGGCCGGGTAAACATGATAGCCAGGAGCAAACTTGCCACAGTAGACGTGAATAAGATAATGGCCCATTTCGGAGGGGGAGGCCATTCCACGGCGGCCAGCGCCAAAGTGAAGAATGCCCAGATAAAACCGCTCAAAGATAAATTATTGAAGATATTGAAATCCAGCATCAGGGTGAAGCTGCATGCCGTGGATATAATGAGCCGTAATATAAAAACGATAGGTCCGGATGAGAGGGTAGATGAGGCCAAGAAGATACTTTTAAGGGCCGGCATAAGCGGCATGCCCGTCGTAAAGAATAAAAAGATAGTGGGCATGGTCACCTTCACCCATCTCAATAAAGCCATACGGGCGGGTTTCGCGCATTCGCGTATAAAAGGCTACATGTCCTGTGCCGTGGTAACGGTCAGGCCCAGGACGCCGTTACACGCCATACATAGAATAGTGCTGGAAAAAGATATAGGGGTTCTCCCGGTCATCAACAAGGGAAAGATGATAGGTGTCATAAACAGGACGGATGTCCTGAGGAATGTTCATGAGGGGATCTTCACCGGGCCGCGCGAGATACGGAGGAAAGTGGTCAAGAACGTTTCCAAGAAGATGGCTTCGTGCTTTCCGCGTAATATTATGGCGCTCATGAGAAAGGTGGGCGTCATGGCCAACGGATTGGGCTACAGCGCCTTCGTGGTGGGAGGAGTCGTGAGGGACATGCTCCTGGGCGTGAAGAACCTTGATCTCGATATAGTCATCGAAGGCGACGGCATAGCGCTTGGAAACGAGTTAGCAAAACAATTGGGCGGGACGCTCATCGTGCACAGGAGGTTCGGTACCTGTACAGTCGTGACGGCCGACAGGCTCAGGATAGACCTGGCGACGGCCAGAAAAGAGGTTTACGAGGCCCCGGCCGCCCTGCCGACGGTGGAATTCAGTTCTCTCAAGAATGACCTGATCAGGAGGGACTTTACCATAAACGCGATGGCTATCAGCCTCAATAAAGGTAACTTCGGCCAATTGATAGATTTCTTCGGAGGGGAACGCGATCTTTTGCACGGCAGGATAAAGGTCCTGCATAACGGCAGCTTCATAGACGACCCCACGAGAATCTTCCGGGCCGTCCGTTTTGAACAGAGGCTGGGTTTTGTCATAGACAGACATACAGAAGAACTGATCAGCCATGCGGTGGGAAAGAAGATGTTTGAAAAGGTAGAGCCGCAGAGGATCCGGGATGAACTGGAGCAGATACTGAAAGAGAATGAGCCGATCAAGGCCATCGAACGCATGAAAGAACTCCACGAGCTGCGGTTCATACATCCTCATATCAGGATGGATGTTCACACTCGCGGTTTCTATCAGGCCGTTAAAAGGGCGATAGACTGGTACGAGGAGGCCCCGTTAAGGAAGAGGGCCCTCGAGAAATGGGTCATGTATCTCGCTGTGCTCTTCGAATTCCTGAGTCCCGCGGAGGCGGCGAAACTGTGCGACAGGTTCGTATTCAAGCGCGGCGACAGATTAAGGCTCATCTCGTACAAGAAAGACGCCGCAAGGGTACTGAGGTTGCTCGGGAAAAGGTCGCGTGTCGCCCCGAGCAGGGTGTACGAAATTTTAGAACCGCTTTCTTACGAAGTCATACTGCTCATGATGGCGAAGTCGCCTTCAAAGACGTTCCAGTCAAGGATAAAGGATTTTATCACCACGCACGGCAGCGTGAGGTTAAAGATAAAGGGCCACGACCTGCAGGCGTTGGGCCTGAAACCGGGACCTGTTTTCAAAAAGGTCCTTAAGAAGGTCTTATTCAGAAAGATAGATGGTATTTTGAGGACGAAGAAGGACGAACTCAGATACGCGAAGCATCTCATAGGATCGAAGGAGAAGTCATGAGCAATACGAGGCCCCAAAGGGTGCAGGAGGCGTTGAGGCAGGAGATCAGCAAGATACTGCACGAGAATATCAAGGACCCGAGGATAGGTTTCCTGACAGTGACGAAAGTCGAACTGACCAGGGACCTCAGGTTCGCCAGGGTATATTTCAGCGTCCTCGGCAGCACGAAGGAGAATAAAAACGCGTTGTACGGGTTGAACAGCGCGAAGGGCTACATAAAGAATATCATTTCGGATAGGATAAAACTTAAATTCATGCCGGAGATCGAATTCAAGATAGACCAAACCGCGGAGCGCGCGAAGGTCGTCCTGGATATCCTGGATAAAATCAAGAAGGAGCGTAAAGATGAAGAAGGTCGTAGAGGCGATAAAAAAATATAGACGTTTTCTGGTGACTGCGCATGTCAACCTCGAAGGCGATTCTCTCGGAAGCCAGCTTGCCATGAAGGAACTGCTCGAAGGGCTGGGAAAGAAGGCGTACATCATAGACAATGACCCGGTGCCTGAGCATTATAAATTCCTGCCGGGCGCCCACGAGGTATCGAACGACCTGAAAGCGCATGTGGAGTTCGACGCGGCGTTGATCCTGGACTGCCCCACCATAAAGAGGATCGGCCAGGTCAAGAAGGTCATCGGTTCCAAGCTCATAATAAACATAGACCATCACGTCTCCAACGAGAAGTTCGGGAACATAAATTGGGTCGACGCGCGCGCAAGTTCGGCAGGAGAAATGATATACCGCCTCTTCAAGGCCATGAACAGGCCCCTTACTAAAGAGGCCGCGCTTTATCTTTATATCGCGATACTGACCGATACGGGTTCGTTCAATTACGATAATACTTCGAGCGTTACCCACGAGATCGTGAGCGAATTGTTGGGTTACGGGCTGGACCCGGCGCTCGTTTCCGAGCGTGTCTATGAACGCAGGTCCGTGTCCGACATAAAACTTCTAGGCCTTGCCCTCGCGACACTTAAAGTCAATAAAAAGGGCGACGTGGCATACGTAGAGGTGACGAAGAAGATGTTGAAAGAGGCCAATGCCGAAGCGCCTAAATCGGAAGGTTTCATAAATTATCCCCGCTCGATAAACAAGGTCAAGGTTGCCATCTTATTTAAAGAAGGCGGCAAGCACAAGGGGGATATCGATATCAGTTTCAGGTCAAAGGGCGATGTGGATGTGAATAAGATCGCTTCGCATTTCGGAGGCGGGGGACACATGAAGGCCTCGGGCTGCGTCATAAAGGGAAGCCTGGCCGGCGTGAAAAAACGCGTCCTGGCCAAGATCGAGGAGATGCTGAGAGGATAAAATTTTTCGGCTGTGGTAAGGTTCCCCTCTCGGCCGAGTGCCTCGCCGGAACGCGCAATTTTCCCCGGCGAGGAAAATTGCGCTCGGAAAAATCGCTCGCTCTCCGCCTTCGCAATCAATAAGAGATAGGCCAGGTGCTTCGGCGGATCCGTGCCCGCTCGCGATTTTTACGTCCTGCTCGGCACGTCGGCCTCGGGGGACCCCTTCACGGGGAAAACAAAAAATTTTAAAAGGGGATTGATGTGCGATGGCACCAAAAAGATGAGACTATCAAAGTGAAAAAAGATAATACGAATATAATAGACACAAAATATGCCATAGTTTGCTTTATGGATATTTTAGGATACGAAGATATGGTTCAAAATGAAAAAAATAAGAATAAAATATATAGAATTCTCAAAAACTCTTTACAAAATCTAACTGGAAATAGTTGCTTGTTACAACAGGTACGGAGTTGCATAAAAAAGCAACTATTAGGCGATGCGTTACTTTTTACTCTTGATATAAAAAAGATACCAAGGAGAATCCGGGGACTTAATGGAATGTCCAATGTTGAACAAGTATTTGTATCCTATTTTGTAAGAATGATATGCGATGTATTTCTGAAAATAATCGCCGAAACGAAATATTTCGTAAGGGGTGGTATTACAATTGGACCATACTATCAAAGTTATTTGGGTGACAAAGATAATAAATATATTTTCAGTAAAGCCCTTGCAGAAGCACACGAATTAGAGAAAAAAACGTCCGTACCCCGTATTATCATGAGCAATCGCCTGTATAGATATATTATTCAAAAAAGAAGAAATAGTTGTTTGCAAAATGTTAATATATTAAAATCAATCGATGGTCATCATTACTTAAATCCTTATTTCATTTTGGCGCCTAAAAATATAGAAGGAAATAAAAAATTATTAAAGAAAATTGTCATGGCCGTAAAATTTCAA
>JAQUQN010000094.1 GCA_028716065.1 Candidatus Omnitrophota bacterium | reverse complement strand
CCTGGAGTTCGATGAGGACAAGTCATGGGATGAAAATAAGGAGATATACCGCCTTAGCGATAAGATAGTAAGAACCACCAATATAACCCAATCCGCAGTAATAGGCCCGGAAGGCAACTATTCCACAGTGCTCGCCGCCGCCGTATTCCTCTTCTAAGACATCATCCGTCTTTAAAAAGGTAGCGCTTTCTGTTATAATGATACCTTCCCGTTATGAAAGAGCTAGAATTACCTTTTATGGTGAAGGCGCCCATCCTGGCCTGCGGCGCCGATATGAAAGGGTCCTTTTCCCTGGCAAGAGGCAGGAAGGCCTTTTTCGCGGACGGTTTTGGCGATCTGTCGGCCCCGGACAATTTTACACGTTACGAAAAAGCGATAGAAAACTCCATAAAAGTTTTTGGGATCAAGCCGCGGCTCATCGCATGCGATCTCCATCCCGGCTATTTCTCGAGCCGTTTCGCTGAACGCTGTACGCAATACGCCGTACGCCGTACGCTCTACAAGGTTCAGCATCACGAGGCCCACATAGCGAGCGCCATGGTCGATAATTCGATAAAGGGCAAGGTCATAGGAGTGGCGTTCGACGGTACGGGGTTTGGTTCGGACGGAAATATCTGGGGTGGGGAGTTTTTCGTCGGAGGTTTTAATAATTTTAAAAGGTCCGGCCACCTTGAATATATACCGATGCCGGGAAGCGATATGGCAGTGAGAGAACCATGGCGCATGGCCGCAAGTTACTTATACAGGGCTTTCGGCAACGGCTTTCCCCGCTTAAATATAGACAGGAAAAAGTGGCCGGTCTTGAAGCACATGATAGATAAGAAGTTAAATTCGCCTCTGACATCGAGCGCCGGGAGATTATTCGACGCCGCGGCAAGCCTGATCCTATCGAAGCATAAAGCGGCATTCGAGGCGGAACTGCCGATCGAACTGGAGAGGATGGCCATGGATTCGCGCGGCGATAGTTACGGTTTTGACATAAAGTCCCGGAAAGGAATCTATATCATAGATCCCTCTAAAATGATAAAGGGAATAGTAAAAGATCTGTCGGAAAAGTGCGGCAGATCCGTCATCGCGGCAAAATTTCACGATACGATAGCAGAAATGGTGTCGAAGATGTGTTCAAGGTTACGGATGAAGCATAGAATAGACAAAGTCATTTTAAGCGGCGGAGTCTTCCAGAATAGATATCTGACAGGAAAGACAGTGGAGCGCTTGAAAAAGAATGATTTTAAGGTTTATACGCATTATCGTATTTCTACAAATGATTCAGGGATACCGATAGGGCAGATTGCCATTGCGAACGCGAGGGCCAGATGTGCTTAGGCATACCGATGAAGGTTGTGAAGATAGACGGTGACGAAGGGGTCGTAGAGGCAGGGGGCTTGAGGAAGAGAGCCAATCTTTCGCTCACGAAGGGGTTGAGAATAGGCGACTACGTCCTCCTGCACGCGGGCTTCGCGATAGAGAAGCTCAAGGACAAAGAGGCGCGCAAGACACTCCAGGTATTGAGGGACATGCATATATGAAATACGTTGACGAATATAGAAATAAACGTCTGATAGATAAGGTGGCGCGCGAGATACGCAGCGTCGCGGATAAAGGCCGCTTCTACAATATCATGGAAGTGTGCGGGACGCATACGATGAATATATTCAGGTTCGGGCTGCGGGACCTATTGCCGTCCAATATAAGGCTCATGTCAGGCCCGGGATGCCCCGTTTGCGTTACACCGAACGAATTCATAGACAAAGCGATATGGCTCGGCGGCCTTAAAGGTGTTATAATAGCTACTTTTGGGGACATGTTCAGAGTGCCGGGTTCCTACTCGAGCCTCGAGAAAGAGAAGGCAGCCGGCTGCGATGTGAGGATGGTATATTCGAGCATGGATGCCCTGGATATAGCCAGAAAAAACCCGGAAAGAGAGGTCGTATTTTTGGGAGTGGGATTCGAAACTACTTCGCCGACAGTTGCGCAGTCTATCCTGGCCGCCAGAAAAGATGAGATAGGGAATTTTTCAGTGCTTTCGGGCCACAAGACGATGCCGGAGGCCCTGAGGAGCCTGGTCCGCGGCAGCAGGCTCAACATAGGCGGGTTTCTTCTGCCTGGACATGTAAGCGTCATCATCGGCAAGAGGCCGTATGAATTTTTAAGTAAGAGCTATAAAAAAAGATGTGTCATAGCCGGTTTTGAGCCGTTGGACATCCTGGAGGCGATCCTCATGCTCATTACGCAAAAGAGACCGGCTATAGAGATACAGTATACGCGAGTGACAGGAAAGAGCGGCAACCCTATCGCGCGAAGGGCCATGGAGAAAGTCTTCGATAAGAAGGCTTCGTTATGGCGCGGGATAGGAAAGATCAAAGATAGCGGCCTCGTGATAAAAGATAATTTCTCGGATTTCGATGCCGAGAAGAGATTTTCTCCAAAGATAAAGAGGCCGAAAGAGAATAAAGGGTGTATATGCGGCGACGTTCTGCAAGGTGTGAAAACACCTTTAGACTGCGGATTATTCGGTAAGGCCTGTAATCCGGAAAATCCGGTAGGTTCGTGCATGGTATCGACGGAAGGGACGTGCGCGGCGTATTATAAATATAGGGGCAAGGGCAATGGGTAAAGAGAAGATATTATTGAGTCACGGAAGCGGCGGGAAGTTGATGCATAACTTGATAGATACGTTATTCCTGAAAGAGCTGGGTAACGAGATCTCGAGGAAGAAGAACGACTCCGCCGTAATAAATATCGGCAATAAAAAGATAGCCTTCACTACGGATTCTTATGTCGTTAACCCCATCTTTTTCCCCGGGGGCGATATCGGAAGCCTGGCCATTCACGGCACGGTGAACGACCTGGCCGTGTGCGGCGCCAGGCCTCTATATATATCTTTAGGCATGATAATAGAGGAAGGGCTGGACATGGATATCCTTAAACGCATAACCGCATCCATCAAGGCGGCGTCTAAGAGATCCGGCATCAAGGTAGTTACGGGCGACATGAAAGTCGTCGAAAAAGGTTCTTGTGATAAGATATTCATCAATTCGAGCGGTATAGGGGAGCTTTATTACAGAGGTCTTTCTACGGATAATATAAAGGCGGGGGATGCCATAATCATAAACGGCGGGATAGGGGAACATGCCATAAGCGTCTTATCCAAGCGGGAAGGGATCAGATTCTCATCCGCAGTCAAGAGCGATTCAGCGCCGTTAAGCGCTCTTATAACAAAAATCCTGAAGGCTTCCGGCAAGGTCAGGCTCATGAGAGATCCGACAAGAGGCGGAGTGGCTACGACATTGAATGAGATAGTCAAGGACGGTAAATTTGGAGTCTCGATAGATGAAAAAAGCATCCCGGTGAAGAGGGGCGTGAGAGAAGCCTGCGAACTGCTGGGGTTCGACCCTCTCTATCTTGCCTGCGAAGGCAGGGTCCTGATAGTGGTTGCCAAAGAAGACGCAAAAAAAGTCGTAAACGTTATGAAGAAGGACGCCCTCGGCAGAGATGCCAGGATAATCGGAAGGATAATAAAAGAACATAAGGCTAGAGTATGTTTGAATACCTCGCTTGGCGGAAGACGCATAGTGGACATGTTATCAGGTGAACAATTGCCCAGAATATGTTAAAATATGTTCAAGGATAGAAGTTACAGGCAGTGGATTAAGAATGACGATCTCGTCTATTTCCGGGTTGTCGAAAAGGAGACAGACCTTCTTATATCCGCGGACAAGAATCTGGAGAAACAGGCCCGCCAGGCGATATTAAATTACAGAAGGGATATAGAATCGTATATTCAATCTAATAAGAAGTTTCTCACTTCGCTGGAGCCCATAGATATAATAGGCGACGCTCCCCAGATCGTTAAGGCCATGTCCGCGGCCTCGGAAAAGGCGGGCGTTGGGCCAATGGCCTCGGTAGCCGGCGCGATGGCCCAGACAGTGGGCAGATTTTTACTGGAGTTTTCCGCTCAGATCATAGTCGAGAACGGCGGAGACATATTCATGAAGACTTCCAGGCCCAGGACCATCGGTATTTACGCCGGAGAGAAGTCGCCCTTTACCGGAAAACTGGCATTGGAGATAGAGCCGAGGGATAAGGAGTATGGTATCTGCACCTCAAGTGGCACAGTGAGCCATTCGCTAAGTTTCGGAAAGGCGGACGCGGTGCTGATAATATCGAATGACGCCGCGCTTTCCGATGCCGCAGCCACGGCCACGGGTAATATCGTGAAGGAGGCAAGTGATATAGCGGCCGCTATAGAATTCGCGAAAACGATAGAGGGTGTAAGCGGGATTTTGATATTGATAGGCGATAAATTGGGGAGTTGGGGGGAGATTAAGTTAGCGTAGTTGAGGAGGCAACCATGGTATCGAAGCGAATAGTATTGACGTTTCCGCATAAACTTGTTGATAAGCCGATAGTCTATAAACTCGTCAAAGAGTACGAACTCGTATTCAATATACTTCAGGCGAAGATAACACCGGAAGAAGAGGGGCTCCTGGTGCTGGAGCTGAAGGGTAAAAAGGAAAAGTACGCGGAAGGCATAAAATACCTGACGGAACTCGGTGTAAAGATACAGCCGTTAAGCAAGGACGTGACGCGTAACGAGGCACGATGCACCCATTGCGGCGCCTGCGTGACGATATGCCCGACGGGAGCCCTCTACCTGGACGCAAAGACCAGGAAGGTGATATTCGATACCGATAAGTGCATCGCCTGCGAACTTTGCGTCAAGGCGTGCCCTCCCAGAGCGATGGTGGT
>JAQUQN010000093.1 GCA_028716065.1 Candidatus Omnitrophota bacterium | reverse complement strand
ACGAACTCATACCTAGCCAACGGCAGTTTCTATCTCGCCCAGAACTGGCCGTTAGGTGTAAATATAACCATGACAGATTATGACAAGAAAGAGATAAAGACCTACCACGGTTGGCGCGGCCCCAAAAGAGAGGCCCACGTCATAGGAGGCGACGTGCTCGGGATACCGAAGGGCTCCCCGAATAAACGGTTGGCGCTAGAGTTTATCTTCTTCATGGAGTCTTTCGATATCCAAAACATTTTGGTCTCAAAACTAGGGTGGCCCTCTATCCGGCGCGACGCTTACGCCAAGGTAAATCCCTGGCAGATGGCATATTTCGACGCGATAAAGAAGGCCCTGGAGAACGGCGTCTACCGCCCCAACGTCATGTGGTGGGGAGAGTTCGAAAAATTCCTTAACGAGGCCGTGGCCCGCGTTCTTTTTAACGACGAGGACGCCGCGGAAACGCTCGATGAATATCACATGAAGATGAGCGATGTCATCGACTCTTACACGCCCAAAAAGGAGGATTGATGAAATCATTGATAACATATTATTCGTTCAGCGGAAATACCGATAAAGCAGCTCAAATTCTCGCGGACGCGCTTAAATCAAAGGGCGAGGTCGACATGCAGCGCCTGAAGCCGAAGACCGAGATAATGAAGTTCTTCGCGCAGTGCCGCGCGGCGTTCACAAACAAGAGAGCGGAACTCGAAGGCAGCGTCAATTTCGATGCCAGCCACCATGACCTAATACTGATAGGCTCGCCCGTATGGGCGTTCGCGCCAACGCCTGTGATAAACTCGTTCCTGGATAAACTATCCGGAATGAACGGCAAACGCGCCATCGTCTTTCTTACATATGGCAGCGGGGCCGGAGTAAAGAAATGCTTCAACCATATAAAGACCATCCTGAAGAATAAAGGCGCTTTTGACGTCTTAGAGATAGGTATCTCCGATTCAAGGACCGGTGACGCGAACTACGTCGCCTCTTTACTGGAAAAGACGCTCGCCTGAAACAGCGCTCCTAAAAAAAGAGTAGAAATAATATCCATTTGTGATACAATACAACTCCGTGTATTGATTTTTAAGGAGAGAAAGATAAATGTCAACGCCGCTTGAAAGATGGGTAGACGAACAGGCGCGCCTCACCAAACCTAAAAAGGTTTACTGGTGCGACGGTTCCGAGGAAGAGGCCCATCGTATCATGGAAATAGGAATACACGAGGAGAAGATAAACGGCTTGCCCGTATTCCATGAACTTGACCAGAAGTCCTGGCCCAAGTCTTATCTTCACAGGAGCCATCCCACGGATGTCGCGCGTACCGAGCATCTCACCTACGTCTGCCATTCTAAAAAAGAACTGGCCGGCCCAAACAACAACTGGATGGCTCCCGAAGAGGCAAAGGCCAAGCTCACGAAACTATCCGACGGCTGCATGCGCGGAAAGACGATGTACGTCCTCCCTTATATGATGGGCCATCCCGATTCGCCTTACGCCAAGGCATGCGTTCAGATCACCGATGTATCATACGTTGCCATGAGCATGCGCATAATGACGCGCATGAGCAAGAAGGTGATAGAAAAGATCGGTAATAAAGAAAATTTCGTAAAGGGGCTCCATTCCGTAGCGGACTTCGACCCGAACAAACGTTTCATAATGCATTTTCCGGATGAACAATTCGTATGGAGCATCGGCTCCGGTTACGGCGGCAATGCCCTACTCGGCAAGAAGTGTTTTTCGCTGAGGCTTGCCTCGTGGCTTGGCCTTCAGGAAGGATGGCTCGCCGAACACATGGTCATAATGGGAGTTGAGGACCCAAAAGGAAATGTTACCTACATAACAGCGGCACTTCCCTCGGCATGCGGTAAGACGAACCTGGCGATGATGCAATCGGCGCTACCCGGCTACAAGGTATGGACGCTCGGCGATGACATCGCGTGGTTGAATGTCGGGCCGGACGGCAGGTTGTGGGCGATAAATCCGGAAGCAGGATTCTTCGGGGTCGTTCCAGGCACTTCCATGAAGACGAACCCGAACATGATGACGGCGCTGAAGAAAGGCGACTTCTACCCTACTCTATTCACGAATACGGCATTGAACACAGACACCAATGAGCCATGGTGGGAAGGCGCGGATGCGCCTCTACCGGTCAACGCGCTGGACTGGCGGGGCAAGCCATGGGACAAGGCATCAGGGTCGAAAGCCGCCCATCCCAATTCGCGGTTCACTCTTTCCGTATATAATTCCCGGACGCTATCGCCGGAGTTCGACAATCCTAAAGGCGTGCCGATATCGGCGATAATATTCGGAGGCAAGAGGACGCACCTCATACCGCTGGTATTCGAGAGCCGCTCCTGGCAGCACGGCGTCTACATGGGCGCGAGGATGGGTTCCGAGACGACCGCGGCCGCGATGCACAAAGAAGGTGTCCTACGGCGCGACCCCATGGCAATGCTCCCCTTCTGCGGCTACAATATGGGCGACTATTTCGGCCACTGGCTGAAGATGGGAAAGAAGATGACAAATCCGCCCAAGATTTTCGGCGTGAACTGGTTCAGGAAGGACGATGCGGGCGAGTATATCTGGCCCGGTTTCGGGGACAATATCAGGGTCTTAAAATGGATAATGGACAGGGTCAACGACCGCGTGAAACCTATCGATACCTTCATAGGCGGAGTGCCAAAAATCGAAGACCTGGACTTGAGCGGACTGGACATTCCCAGGGAGAAGCTGAATAAACTGTTTGAGATCGACCGCCTAGGCTGGTCCGTGGAACTCAATGAGGTCGAAAAGTTCTTCTCCGGGTTCGGCAAGACCTTCCCGGAAGAACTCTGGCATGAATATAAAAAAGTGGCCATGGCAATCAAATAAGAGAGTGCCACTTGATTTTTCGGTATTTATAACGTATAATTGAAAAAACAACGGAAAGGTGGGCCCCATGACAAAAAGAAATCTGGCATTAATAATTCTGGTTGTCTTTGCGGTGGCGATAGTCTCTTCGGGTTGCGACACTGTGCCGAAGAAATATAAACAGGAAGTCCAGGGCATAAAAACCCGCGTGGATACGCTTGAGACGCGCGTGGACTCGGTCGAGGCGAAACAGGCCGAAGCCTCTGCTAGAGCAACGGGCGCCGAATTGGCCGCGGAAGATACTTACGCGATGAGCGGAAGCAACATAGAGATCAAACCGAGGCCCGGAAAAGATAAAGAGAGCGTAAAACAAATACAACTCTGCCTCAAGAACGCCGGATTCTATGGCGGCACAATAGACGGCATAAAGGGTAAGAAGACCCGAAAGGCGATAAGGGAATTCCAGAAGGCCAACGGGCTGGCCCCTGACGGCGTGGTCGGAAAGAAGACCTGGGCGGCATTGAGTAAATATTCCGAAGGCTCCATGTCGGGAGAGATGATGAAATAATTCAAAGGATATATATCTCATGAAAAGGGGCGCTCTTCTCGGAAAAAGGAGACGCCCCTTTAGAGTTTAGAGAAAAAATAGCGGAGTTAAATTTCAAATCACAAATTCCAAATTACAAAATGGAGGAATTATATGAAGGATATACTGGAAATACTGGAAAAGGACGCGAGGACGACTCCGGAAGAACTCGCCAGGATGACTGGAATGACGGCGCAGGCCGTCAGGAAAGAGATAAAAAAATTGGAGAAGGACGGCGTCATCCTGAAGTACAAGACGATACTTAATAAGGAGGTCATAAGAGAGGAGCACTCCGACGTGAGGGCCCTCATAGAGGTGCGCGTCACGCCCAAGAAGAACGTCGGTTTCGATTACCTGGCCGAAAGGATATACCAGTTCCCCGAGGTCTCCAGCTGTTATCTGATGTCGGGGACATACGACCTTCTGCTCGTAGTGGAAGGCAAGGACATACACACCGTCTCCAGGTTCGTGGCGGAAAAACTGGCGCCGATGGAGAACGTGCGCGGCACGGTGACGCATTTCATATTGAAAAAATACAAAGAGGACGGCGATATACTAAAACAACCTAAGAGGGACAAGAGGCCCGCAATATCGCTGTAAAAGCAAAAATCAAAATGCAAAAATCAAAAATTAAAATTTCAAAAGTCGCAAGAGAGATACCGCCGTCAGGCATAAGGGTATTCTTTGACCTGGTGCTTGGCATGAAGGACGTGGTGTCCCTGGGCGTCGGTGAACCCGATTTCGTCACGCCCTGGAACGTGCGCGAGAGCGCCATATACTCACTGGAAGAAGGATATACCTCCTATACTTCCAACAAGGGGCTCTTCGAACTGCGGCAGGAGTTGGTAAGATATCTCAAACGCAAATACGGTCTTGAATATGACGTCGAGGAAGAGATGCTCATCACGGTGGGCGCCAGCGAGGCATCGGACCTTGCGCTGCGCGCCATCATAGACCGGGGCGACAAGGTGCTCGTTCCGGAGCCATATTACGTCTCTTACGGACCTTTCGTCACTCTGTGCGGCGGCAAGCCCGTATTCATAAGGACGCGCCCCGAGAACGAATTCAAGATAACCCCAAATGACATAGAAAAGAACTGCGACCGTTCAACGAAGGCTATCATTCTCAACTATCCGAATAATCCGACCGGCGCTTCATATACAAAAAAGGAACTGAGCGACCTGGCAAGGGTGATACTGAAACATGACCTAATGGTCGTGAGCGACGAGATATACTGCGAATTGACCTACGATTTCGCTCATACCCCCTTCCCCACGCTTAAAAATATGAGGGACAGGACGATCTACATAAACGGCTTCTCAAAATCTTTCGCCATGACCGGCTGGAGGGTAGGTTTCGCTTGCGGCCACAA